>JANMBA010000242.1:0-3792 GCA_031360105.1 Novosphingobium sp. | reverse complement strand
TTCAGCGGAGATTGCCTGATGTCCCAGTTCCCCGGCGTGGGTGACCCCCTGCCCGCCGCAACCCTGACTGCGCCCGATGGCAGCCCGGTTAACCTGGCGAATTTTGCTGGGCAAAAACTGGTACTGTTTTTCTACCCCAAGGATGACACGCCGGGCTGCACGACTGAAAATATCGACTTCTCGGCGCTGGCGGGAGACTTTGCCACGGCCGGCACTGCATTGCTGGGGATCAGCAAGGACCCGCCGGCCAAGCACGCCAAATTCATCGCCAAACACAGCCTGACCGCACCACTCGCCAGCGACACCGAAGCCGGCGGGCTAAGCGATGCCCTGGGGATCTGGACCGAAAAGTCGATGTATGGCCGCAGCTATATGGGCATGGTCCGCTCGACTTTCCTGATCGCCGCCGACGGCCGCATTGCGCGGGTCTGGAGCCCGGTCAAGGTCACGAGCCACGCTGCCGAAGTCCTGGCCGCCGCGCAGGCCTTGTGACGAGCATCGCCGCCGCCATTTGCAGCGCACTGCTGGAATGTGACCCGCGCACCAAGGTTATGCGGACCCGCGCGCTGGTCCGCGATTGGCGGCAGGAGCGGCTCGAATTTGTCTTTGACGAGCCGATGCCCGATCAGCCCGGACGCCCCGCTCAGCCCGAACTGCTCGCCCCCGGACAAATGCCCAAGCGCGGCAAAGGCGGTTCAGCGCGCTCGCGGATCGCGCTGTGGCATGCGCTGGCGCATATCGAATTCGTCGCGATTGACCTCGCGCTTGATATTGCCGGGCGGTTCGGCGGCGTGATGGGGCGCGAATTTGTCAGCGATTTCCTCAAGGTCGCGGCGGAAGAGGCGATGCATTTCGCGCTGATCGAACGCCACCTGGGCACCATGGGCAGCCATTACGGCGCTCTGCCTGCGCACAATGGTCTGTGGGATGCGGCATACGCCACCCGCCACGATGTCGCGGCGCGGCTCGCGGTCGTGCCGCTGGTGCTCGAAGCGCGCGGCCTCGATGTCACCCCGGTCATGCTCCAGCGGGTCCGGGCGAGCGGCGATGCGCGCGGCGCGAAAATCCTCGAACGAATCCTTGACGACGAAATCGGCCATGTCCGGTTTGGCGCAAAACACTTTATCGCACTTGCGCAAATGCAGGAGGATTCGCCCGAGCAGCTGTGGAAAACGTTGGTTGCGCGCCATTTTGGCGGGTCCGTTAAGCCGCCGTTCAACGACTCAGCGCGTTCTAGTGCCGGTTTACCGCGCAGCTTCTACGCTGGGGTTGAATGTTAACCACACCCCCCGCTAGACCCCTGCTCGAGACGGCGGGGGGCTACCGACCTTCTCAATAACACGCGCACACCGGCTTATTTGGCCAGTGAAGCAAGGGTTCGCACAGCCGTTATAAGCGGCGCTAAAGACAAGGTTGGTTTGAGTGTTCTCTTTAACGTTATTTGCCAAACTTCGTGGATTTGCCGGCCTGATCGCCGCGATCTCGGGACTGGCCACCGGAACTCCGGCTTTCGCCAACAGCGCCGCAGCCAACGCCGATATCACAGCGCCGCTGCGCACGGCGCAAGCTGCCAAACCTTCGGGCCAAGGCGGCGATGAAGATTTCCGCAAGCTGTTCAATGGCTGGAAGTCGCTGGATAATGGTCAACTGGTGCTGGCCCCCGCCACCAAGTTGACTGGGGTTCCTTCGGCGGCGACCTATCGCCCTGCTTCGGTTTCAATCCCTTCGCGCATGCCGGTCAACGGCGCGGCGCTGACCAGTGGTTACGGTATGCGGGTCCACCCGGTGCTGGGCGGCCGCCGCCAACACAAGGGCATCGATCTGGCCGAGCCGGTTGGCAGCCCGGTCTATGCAACTGCCGATGGCGTGGTTGGCCGCGCTGACTGGTTTTCAAGCTACGGACTGTTCATCAGCCTTGAGCATGGCGGCAATATCGAAACGCGCTATGGCCATCTCTCGCGGCTCAACGTCGCGGCCGGACAAGCCGTCCACAAGGGTGACCTGATCGGCTATGTTGGCACCACCGGCCGCTCGACCGGCCCGCACCTGCATTATGAAGTGCGGATCGCCGGGGTTGCCGTGAACCCGATACCTTACTTGCAAGGCGGCGTTCTGACCGCGGCGGTAACGCCCGCGCAAGTCGCCATGGGCGGCGGCGAGGATGACGGCGAATAAGAAATTTTGATCGGGCACGAGGCAGCAAGACCTCGGCCTGCACCAGCTTTCGGGAGGATGCTGGCAAAAAGGCGGCGGGCAACCGCCGCCTTTTTCTTGTTCGCAAGGACCAGGCTGGCTCGGCCAAGCTGTTCGCGGATGCCAATGGCGCAGCGCACAAAGAATTCATTGCACGATTTAACCGGTCGGTTAAACTACCCTCCAAGCCGCCACAGCAGCGGCATTGGAGAGTACCCCCATGCATCCATCCGGTCACGCCCGCACTCATCCCGATAAACCTGCGATCATCATGGCGGCGAGCGGCGAGACGGTTACGTATGGCGAGCTTGATGCCCGCTCAAACCAGGTGGCGCAATTGCTGCGCGCGCGGGGCGTCGGGGTGGGCGATACGGTCGCGCTGTGCATGGAAAACCACCCGTGGTTCTTTTGCCTGACCTGGGGGTTCCAGCGCGCCGGGGTGCATTACGTTTGCATTTCCAGCCGCCTGACCGCGCCTGAACTGGCCTATATCCTCGAAGACAGCGCGGCCAAACTGCTGCTGGGCACGGCTTACCTCGCCCCGCTGCTCGATGAAGTAGCGGCGCTGGTCCCCCATGTGCCGCAATTGCGGTTTGGAGTGGACGCCGAGCAAGCCCTGGCGGCTTTCCCAGCTGAACCGATTGCTGACGAACGCGCCGGGGTCGATATGCTCTATTCGTCGGGCACCACCGGGCGGCCCAAGGGGGTCAAGATCCCCCTGCCCGTAGATCCGGCGATCGATCAGACCAATGTTCTCGTCCAGCTGGCGATGCACGCGTACGGGATCAATGCCGAGGCGCGCTACCTCTCGCCGGCGCCGCTGTATCATGCCGCGCCGCTGCGTTGGTCGATGACCGTCCACAAGATCGGCGGCACCGTGGTGGTGATGGAGCGGTTCGATCCCGAGGCCGCGCTGGCCGCGATCGCGCAGTATCAGATTACTGACGGGCAATTCGTGCCGACGCATTTCGTGCGCATGCTTAAACTGCCCGATGAAACGCGCGCGAAGTACAACGTGTCCAGCCTCAAATGCGCGATCCACGCCGCTGCGCCGTGCCCGGTGCCGATCAAGCGCGCGATGATCGAATGGTGGGGGCCGGTGCTGTATGAATACTACGCCGGAACCGAAGGCAACGGTTCGACCTTTATCTCCAGCCCTGAATGGCTGGCGCACCCCGGCTCGGTCGGCAAGGCGCTGTCAGGCATTTTGCGGGTGTGCGATGATGCCGGGAACGAGCTGCCGCGCGGCACCGAGGGGCAGATATTCTTTGAACCGACCGAAGGGATGATGCCGTTTGAGTATCACAATGACCCGGCCAAGACCGCCGACGCGCGCAACCAGCACGGCTGGTCAAGCCTGGGCGATGTCGGCTATCAGGACGACGACGGCTATCTCTATCTGACCGACCGCAAGAGCTTCATGATCATTTCGGGCGGGGTCAACATCTACCCGCAGGAGATCGAGAACCTGCTGGTCACTCATCCCAAAGTGGCCGATGCAGCGGTGATCGGCGCACCCGATGCCGATATGGGCGAGCGTGTGGTCGCGGTGGTCCAGCCGCTCGATATGGCCGACGCCGGGCCAGAGCTGGCGGACGA
>JANMBA010000177.1:0-21102 GCA_031360105.1 Novosphingobium sp. | reverse complement strand
GCGGATCCGCGGCTCGGGATAGCCGGCCACCGCCAGCGCCCGCGCGAAGGCGGGCTCGATCGCCGCTACGGCATCGAGATCGTGCTGCATCTGCTGCGCGCTTATTCCCATCGTTCGTCCCGCTTGCCAAAGGAAAGCGGGTTCGGTAGCAGCCGCGCCAAGGTGCGAACAGGCGCTAATTGCGAAAAGGATATTCGGGAATGCCTAAGCTCGTGGTGGTCAATCGGGCCGGTGCAGAACAGATCGTCGATGCGGCCAGCGGCATCTCGGTGATGGAAGCGATCCGCGACAACGGGTTTGACGAGCTGCTGGCGCTGTGCGGCGGGTGCTGCTCATGCGCGACGTGCCACGTCTATGTCGATCCGGCCTTCGCCGAGCTGGTCAATCCGCTCAGCGAGGATGAGAACGACCTGCTCGACAGCACCGATCACCGCCAGGATAATTCGCGGCTGTCGTGTCAGTTGCAGCTAAGCGACGCGCTCGACGGGCTGAAGGTTACGATTGCGCCCGAAGACTGACTTGGCCAGAAGTTCGGCTAAAGGAGCGCAAAGCGCATTTGCATTGCGCTCTGGCAGTCCGCTACCTAGCTTCGGAGAATGACCGCCACCTGTTCCTCAACCCTCGATCTGATCGGCAATACGCCGCTCGTCCTGCTGCAAGGCCCCAGCGAAGCGGCCGGCTGCGAAGTGTGGGGCAAGTGCGAATATGCCAACCCCGGCGCCTCGGTCAAAGACCGGGCGGCGCTTTGGATCGTTCGCGATGCAGAAGACAAGGGGTTGCTGCTGCCCTGCGGGACAATTGTTGAAGGCACCGCCGGGAATACCGGGATCGGGCTCGCGCTGGTCGGCAATGCGCTGGGCTACAAGACTGTGATCGTCATGCCCGAGAACCAGTCCAAGGAAAAGATGGACACGCTGCGCGCACTCGGCGCCGAGCTGGTGCTGGTGCCGCCCGCGCCGTTCTCCAACCCCGGGCATTTCGTCCACACCTCGCGCCGATTGGCGGAAGAAACCGCGGGTGCAGTCTGGGCCAACCAGTTCGACAATGTTGCCAACCGCAAGGCCCATATCGAAAGCACCGCGCGCGAATTGTGGGAGCAGCTGGACGGCCGGATCGATGGCTTTACCTGCGCGGCCGGGACCGGCGGGACCATCGCCGGAGTGGGGCTGGGGCTGAAGGCGTTCGATGAAAATGTCCGGATCGCACTGACCGATCCGCACGGTGCCGCACTGTATAATTACTATGCCAGTGGCGAGTTGCGGGCCGAAGGCAGTTCGGTTGCCGAAGGGATCGGGCAGGGGCGGATCACCGCCAATCTGGAAGGCGCGCCGATCGATACGCAGTTCCGCATTTCGGACGAGGAAGGCATCGAATGGGTGGGCCGGTTGCTCGCCGAAGAAGGGCTGTGCCTCGGGCTGTCCTCGGGGATCAACGTGGCGGGCGCAGTGGCGCTGGGCCAGCAGCTGGTGGCCGATGGGCGCGAAGATGTGCGGGTCGCGACGATCCTGTGCGATACCGGCTTTCGCTACCTGTCCAGCCTGTACAATGCCGAGTGGCTGCGCGCCAAAGGTTTACCGGTCTTCCCTTGGCTCGCGTGATCGGCTAAGCTGCCAGCTGATGGCAACAAAACCGCCACTTCGGGTCCTTGAACCACTCATCGCGCCAAAGCACTATGTGCCGCCGAGCTTACGCGAATTGCGGGCGCAAGCGGTGCAGCGGCTACAGGCCGGGCTGTTTGGTATGGCCGTGATTGTGCTGGTGGTGGGTCTGGCCAACATCATCAATGATCGGGCGCGCCAAACCGATGCGGCGGCGCGCTCGCAAGTCGCAGGGTCAACTAATCCGGACGCTTCGCTCGGCAGCGATCCGCTCGCCGATATCGGGGTGGTCCCATCGAGCGCGCCCGAAATTGCCCCGCGCGCAAAAGCGCCCGCCACCAGCGCGGCCCCGGTAACGGGCACGCCGCATTAGCAAAGCCAGATTTGGCGCGGTGCTGGCCGGGCTGGCGCTCGCGCTGGGGCTGATTGCGTGGTTCAGCCAGCACCAGCGCGCGGCCCCGTCGGCCCCGATCGGACTGTTCACCTCGTTGCCGATCCTGTGGAACAACAGCCCCGATCTGGCGAGCGAACTGCGCAGTGACCGTCCGGTGCACTGGGCGCAAGCCGTGCTGTCTGAGCACGGGCAAGTGACCGCGCTCGATGTGCTGAGCGCCGGACCAGGGCCGCGCTCGCTGGCCGGGCTCCGCCGCTTGGTGATTGCGCAACCCCGCGTGCTCAGCCCTTCAGAAAACGTTGCGCTGGACGATTGGGTGCGCGGCGGTGGGCAGCTGCTGTTGTTGGCTGACCCGGCTTATATCGAAGAATCGCCCGTCGGGCTGGGCGATCCGCGCCGTCCGCAAAGTGCGGCGCTGCTGTCACCGATCTTGGCGCGCTGGGGGCTGGAATTACAGTTCGACGCCGACCAGCCGATGAAGGAACAAACTCGCGAGGTCATGGGCATGACGGTGCCGGTGATCCTGCCGGGACGGTTTACAACGCGCGGCCAGAGTAATTGCCGGTTGTGGGGGGAAGGCCTGGCGGTGACTTGCGCAATCGGGAAAGGGCGCGTGTTCGCGCTCGCCGATGCCGCACTGCTCGAACGCGATGATCCCACCGGTCAGCGCGCGCGCGTCTTTGGCCAGATGCTCGGCAGCGCCTTTCTGGCGCATTGATTCCACCATCTGCCGGGATTCGCGGGATTTGGCGGGATGGTTCAACGGCCCTGCCAATCGCGGCCGGTAAACCCTTGATTTCAGTCAAGAACATACCAGAAACATCCACTATTGGTTGCGTATAAATCGAGTTTGAAATATAATTAATACAGTAGGTTAACGGGTTATCCCGTAAATTCCCGCAATTTTCCCTTCCATCCCTGCGAAAGCAGGGTTAATGCTCCTGTTCATCGACATGCAAATTTGCCGTCGGCCCGCTCGCGGGTCGTTCCGGGCGCGGGGTCGCGCGTTCGGACAGGCAGGCATTTACTCTGGGGAGCCGGGTCTTACCGGTAGAGGCGGAACGGATCGTGGAAGGGGCAAAGCCGATCAGCTACAGCGGTCAGGGCTTTTCGCTGCTCGGCGAAAAGGGCCGCTTTGTGCTGCCACCGGACTTTCGCAAATCAGCCCGCGATTCCGGCCACGGTGAACGCGTACTGTGCCTCGCCAAACACCCCCGTTGGAAATGTCTGACCGGATTTGGCCTGAGCCGCGCCGACCAGTTCGAAGCCGAGCTCGACCGCGAGGAAGAGATTGCGCTCGAACGACAGCGCGATTTCGACCGCGATCTGCGCGCACAGCAACTTTATGGCTTCGCCCGCGTGCCGTTTGATGAAAGCGGGCGCTTTGTCATGCCCGAACGCTATTTCAAGCTGGGCGGGCTGACCACCAGCGTGTTCTTTCAAGGCGGCGGAAAGCTGTTCACGCTGTGGAACCCGGCCGAACTCGCCAAGATGGGTGAAGGCTGGGACGATGCGCAGGAAGCCTGCGCCGATCTCGAAGCGCAAGCGCTGGCTGGCAAGGCGCGCAAATGAGCGGCGCTGCGCACACTCCCGTTTTGCTTGATGAAGTGATTGCCGCGCTGTCGCCGCTCGATGGGGCAGTGATCGTCGATGCCACGTTTGGCGCCGGCGGTTATACCCGCAGGCTGCTTGATGCGGGCGCCAACGTCCACGCCTTTGACCGCGATCCCGCCGCTATCGCCGCTGCGCAGGATTGGGCCGAACTCACCGCCAGTCCGCCCCGGCTGGTGCTGCACCCGCGCCGGTTTTCCGAAATGGTCGATGCACTGAGCGCCGCCGGAGTAGCGCGGGTTGATGGCTTGGTGATGGATATCGGGGTGTCATCGATGCAGCTCGATCAGGCTGACCGCGGGTTCGCTTTCTCGCTCAATGGGCCGCTCGACATGCGGATGGGGCAGGAGGGGGAAAGCGCCGCCGATTTCCTCAACAGCGCCGCCGAGGGTGACATCGCCGATGTGCTTTACACCTATGGCGAAGAGCGGCAGTCGCGCCGGGTTGC
This sequence comes from Novosphingobium sp., assembly GCA_031360105.1. Taxonomy (GTDB): domain Bacteria; phylum Pseudomonadota; class Alphaproteobacteria; order Sphingomonadales; family Sphingomonadaceae; genus Novosphingobium. The sequence continues at coordinate 17,051 of JANMBA010000177.1, read as the reverse complement.
GCGCGCGATCGTGGCGGCGCGCCCGCTGGAAACCACCGGGCAACTTGCGCAAGTCGTCCGCAAGGCCTTGGGCTATCATGCTGGTGCGCCCAAAGATCCCGCCACGCGCAGCTTTCAGGCGATCCGCATTCACATCAACGCCGAGCTGGACGAGCTGACCAGCGGGCTGAATGCCGCCGAGATGCTGCTGCGCCCGGACGGCAAGCTGGCAGTAGTCAGCTTCCACAGTCTGGAAGACCGGATCGTCAAACAGTTCCTGCGCGAAGCCAGCGGCGCAGTGGCCAACGCCTCGCGCCACGTGCCGCAAAGCGCCCCGGCTGCCGCGCCAACTTTTGTGCAGCTGAGCAAGGCGATCCGCCCGTCGGACGCGGAACTGGCGCGCAACCCGCGCGCGCGTTCGGCCACGCTGCGCGCCGCCACGCGGTCTGACGCCAGCCCGCGCGAACGGAGGGCGGCATGAACCTCACGCAAGATCGCTTGCGCTCGATTGGCTGGGCGGCAGTGCTGCTGACCTGCTTTACGCTGACCGTGGTGCTGACTTTCAAGGTCAACGCGGTGAAAAGTCAGGTGCGGCTGGCCGAACGGCAGATCGCGGCGACCAAGCAGCAAAAGCTGTTCCTCGAAACCGAATTCGAAGCCCGCGCGAACCAGCAGCAGCTCAAATCATTGAATGATGTCGAATTCGGCTATCAAGCGCCAACCGCTGGGCAATATCTTGAAGGCGAGCGTCAACTGGCCGCATTGGGCAAAGCGCGCGGTCCCGATGCACCCAGCCCGATCCGCGTTGCGAGTGCCGCCATAGCTGACGACAACAGCGGCCTACCGGCGATGGTTTCGCCGCTATCGGGTAAAGCGATGGCGGCCGAGCCGCCCAAGCACGGCGATGCCAAGGCCACCACCGCCGCTACCCTGCGCGACCGGCTCAGCCATGTCGATGCGCGCGGAGCTCGCAGCGAATGACCAGCATCGCCGTCTCGGCCGCAATTACCTCCGGGCGCCGCGATCTGGTCAATGTCCGCACGCGCAGCTTGCTGATGGCCAAATGGCGCGTGCTGTGGGTGGTGCTGGGCTTTGCCGCGATTGCGACAGCGGCGATCCTGCGGCTGGGATTTCTGGGATTGTTTGCGGGCCTGCCCAGCGCAGCTGATCTGGCCGCCGCCTTGCAGCCGCAGCGCGGCGATATCACCGATCGCAACGGCGTGCCGCTGGCGCGCGCGTTTCCGGCCTATTCGCTGTGGTACAACCCGGCGGCGCTGGGCGGGGACGGACCGCCGCTGGTGCACAGCCCGGCCCAAGTCGCAGCTGCGCTCAGCCGGGTGTTTCCCGAACTTGATCTGGCCGACATGACCCGGCGGCTCGCCGATGGCAAACCGGGCTATCTGCGCCGCCGGATATTGCCCGAGGACGCTAACAAAATCCATGCACTGGGTGAGCCCGCGCTCGAGTTCCCGCGCGAGACTGAACGGTTTTACCCGCAAGGATCGATGGCGGCGCACGTGCTCGGCTTTGTCGGAGCGGACGGGCGCGGTCACGTCGGCATGGAAGAAGTGTTCAACCAGCGCCTGACCGATCCTGGTTCGCGCGGTGCGCCCGCCGTGCTGGCGATCGATACCCGGGTGCAGGGGGCACTCGAAGACGAAATGTCGCGCGCGATGCTCGATACCAATGCCAAGGGCGCAGCCGGGGTTATTCTCGATGTCGATACCGGCGAAGTGGTTGCGCTCGCCTCACTGCCCTCGTTCAACCCCAATCTGATCGACCGCGCGGGCGAGGCCAATATCTTCAACCGCGTGACCAATCAGGTTTACGAATTGGGTTCGGTGATGAAGCCGATCACGGTTGCCTCTGCGATCGATGCCGGAACAATTACCGACCTTTCGCGGCGTTACCAGTCATCGCGGCCAATCTCGATCGGCGGGTTTCAAATCCACGACAGCCATAGTTTTGGGGCTTCGCTGAATGTTCCCGAAGCGCTGATCCATTCGTCCAATATCGTCACCGCGCAAATCGGCGACGAGCTTGGCGGCGCGCGGCTCAATGCGACCATGCGCGCGCTGGGGATGAACGAGCGCCCTTATATCGAGCTACCGGCGCGCGGCTTTCCGATCTGGCCGGGCGGCAACTGGTCGCGGATCACCACGATGACGGTATCTTATGGCCATGGTCTGGCGATTACACCGCTGCACCTGGGGGAAGCCTATGCGGCGATGGTCAACGGCGGGATCTGGCGCCCGGCCACGCTGATCAAGGTTCAGCCCGGCACCGAAGTGGCCGGACGGCGGGTGTTCAAAGCATCGACCAGCGCCCGCATGCGCCAGTTGCTGCGGCTGATCGTCGATGTAGGCACCGGGCGCAAAGCCAATGCCGCCGGGTACCGCGTGGGCGGCAAGACCGGGTCAGCCGAAAAACCCGGCGCGCACGGCTATCAAAAGACCAATATAATCGCCACCTTCGCCGCTGCCTTCCCGATGGATCATCCGCGCTACGTGATCATCGCGATGATCGATGAGCCCAAGGCCACTGCCGCCAGTTCAGGCCAGCGCACTGCCGCCTGGAACGCTGCACCGCTCGTGGGGCGGCTGGTCCCCCGGATCGGGCCGCTGCTGGGGATCATGCCCGATGCCACGCGCGATGTAGATATCACCGATCTGGCCCCGCTGATCGGCAGCGGAGACGGTGAGTGAGGCTGAGCACGCTGGCGAGCCGGGCCGGATTGGCCTTGCCGGACGGCAGCGATGCGCAAGTCACCGGGTTTGCGATCGATCACCGCAAGGTGGCCCCGGGCACCGTGTTCGGCGCATTTGTAGGCACCCAGATCAATGGTGAGAGTTTCATTCCCGCCGCCGTGGCCGCTGGAGCCGTGGCGGTGGTGGCCCGCCGCGAGGCTGCGGTTGCGGGCGCGGTCCATCTTGCCGACGCCGTGCCGCGCCGCGCCTTTGCCCGGCTGGCGGCAGGGTTCTTCACGCCGGTACCAGCCACTGTGGTCGCGGTAACCGGGACCAACGGCAAGACCTCGTGCGCCGAACTGACCCGGCAGCTCTGGCGGATGCTGGGCGAGCGCGCTGCTTCGATCGGCACATTGGGGGTCACCACTGCTGACGAAAGCATTTCGACCGGACTGACGACGCCCGATATCGTCACCTTCCTCGCCAACATGAGCGGGCTGGCGCGCGAAGGCGTGACGCATGTCGCTTACGAGGCTTCGAGCCACGGGTTGTCGCAATACCGCAACGAGGGTCTGAAAGTCATGGCTGGGGGGTTCACCAACCTCAGCCGCGATCACCTCGATTATCATGCCGATATGGATGATTACTTCGCTGCCAAGATGCGGCTGTTCGATGAAGTGGTCGATGCCGAAGGCACAGCGGTGGTCTGGGCCGATGATGAATGGAGTGATCGAGCTGCCGAGCATGTCCGCCAGCGGGGGCTGCGGTTGCTCAGCGTGGGCGAGAAGGCGGATGGGACAAGCAAAACTGCAAACGGGTCGTCCATCCGTCTTCTCGCTCGTTTGCCCAGTCAACTGGGACAGACGCTGGAGGTCGAGTATGACGGCCAGAAATACGGGATAAAGTTGCCGCTGATCGGGGCTTATCAGGCTGCCAATGCGCTGCTCTCGGCTGGACTGGTGATCGCGGTCGGCGGTGATGCGAACCGCGTATTTGATGCAGTGAGCCGCTTGCAGCCGGTGCGCGGGCGGCTTGAGCGCGCTGCGATCAGCCGTGCCGGAGCGCCAATCTACGTCGATTATGCCCACACTCCCGATGCGCTGGCCGCCGCGATTGCTGCGCTGCGGCCGCATTGTAACGGGCGGTTGATCGTCGTGTTCGGCGCTGGCGGGGATCGCGATGTGGGCAAACGCCCCGAAATGGGGCGCATAGTGGCCGAGCAAGCCGACCTTGGTCTGGTCACCGATGACAATCCGCGCAGCGAAGACCCCGCTGCGATCCGCGCCGCGATCATCGCGGGCGGGCTGGGCAAATTGCACGATGGCGGCGAGCGGCGGGCCGCGATTGCCACTGCGATTGCCGGGGCTGGGCGCGATGACATCGTGCTGATTGCAGGCAAGGGCCACGAGCAAGGCCAGATAATCGGTGCGGGCGCGGCGCTGCGCGTGCTGCCGTTCGACGATGTCACCGCCGCCCGGGAGTGCGCAGCATGAATGCTTTGGCGAAAATCCTCGCGTGGCCCCAACTCAAGGAAGATCTAGTCGGCCTTGCGCTGTGGGATGCGGTCGAAATCGCGCGCGCGGTGCGCGGGGTCGCGGTCGGTCAGTTTCAGGTTTCGGGGGTTGAGATCGACAGCCGCGACGTGATCCCCGGCGATCTGTTCTTTGCGCTGAAGGGCGAGGCGATGGACGGGCACAAATTCGTGGCCTCGGCCTTCGCGCGCGGCGCCGCTGCGGTGGTGGCCGATCGCCCGGTTGATGGCCCGCACGTTCTGGTCAGCGATACCGCCGTTGCGCTTGAGCTGCTCGCTGCCGCCGCGCGCCGCCGCACTGGCGCACAGATCATCGGAGTAACCGGATCGGTCGGCAAAACCGGCGTCAAGGAAGCCATTTTTGCCGCGCTCGATCGGTCCAGCCGGGGTCAGGCGCACCGCTCGGTCAAGAGTTACAACAACCACGTTGGGGTGCCGCTCAGCCTGGCGCGGATGCCCGCCCGCAGCAAATTTGGCGTGTTCGAAATGGGGATGAGCCACGCGGGCGAGATCGCGGCGCTGACCCGGCAAGTGCGGCCCAACGTGGCGGTAATCACCACGATTGCACCCGCACATATCGAGATGCTCGGCAGCGAAGAGGCGATTGCCGATGCAAAGGCAGAAATATTCGAGGGGTTGGAGCCCGGCGGGTTCGCGGTAGTTCCGGCAGACAGCCCCCACTTTGCCCGGCTGAAGGATGCGGCTGATAAGCATAAGGTCGCACTCGTATCCTTCGGCCGGGCAGCATATGCCTCCGTGCGCTTGCTCGACGCGGTGCCCGCGCCGGGCGGCGGCTCGCTGATCACCGCTGACCTTGGTGATCGGCGGATCTGCTACACCGTGGCCGAACCGGGCGAACATTGGATCACCAATTCGCTGTGCGTGATGGCCGCAGTCCGCGCGGCCGGCGGCGATCTTGGAGCAGCTGGGCTCGCCTTGGCCGAATTGCCGGGTCTGAAGGGCCGGGGCGCGCGCACCTGGATCGGCGCAGTCGGCGGCGACGGGTCGGGCCGGGCCTTGCTGATTGACGAGAGTTACAACGCCAACCCGGCTTCGATGCGCGCCACCTTGGCGCAATTGGGCCAGACCCCGGCGCGGCGGCGAATTGCAGTGCTGGGCGCAATGAAGGAACTTGGCGCGCACGGCCCGGCATACCATGCCGCTTTGATCGAGCCGCTGCTCGCCGCCCAGGTCGACCGCGTCATTCTGGTCGGCGATGAGATGGGCGTGCTGGCCGATGAACTGGGGAAAGTCAGCCAGACTTTGCTTGGCAAGACGCCGGGCATCGCGCATTGCGAGACAGCCCGTGACGCGCAACAATGCTTGCGCGAATTGGGCGTGGAAAGCGGTGACGCAATCCTCGTCAAGGGATCGAACTCGGTCGGGCTGGGGACACTGGTCGCCGCGCTCGCGCAGCAAAAGGACTAGGATCAGGCATGCTCTACCTGATCGCGCACTACTTTCATTTTGAAGGGCTGGCGAACCTGATCCGCTATCAGACTTTCCGGGCTGGTGCGGCGTTGATGACTGCGCTGGTGATCGGCTTGCTGATCGGTCCGCGCTTTATCAACATGCTGCGCCTGCGCCAGGGCAAAGGCCAGCCGATCCGCGCTGATGGTCCGCAAACGCACCTCGCCAAACGCGGCACGCCGACCATGGGCGGGCTGATGATCCTGATTTCGCTGCTGATCTCGATGCTGGTCTGGATGGACCTCAGCGATCCATTTGTCTGGGCCTGTCTGGCCGTGACCGGCGGGTTCGGACTGATCGGCTTCATGGACGATTATGACAAAGTCAAAAAGCGCAGCTCAGCGGGGATTTCAGGGCGGATGCGGCTGCTCGCTGAATTTGCCGTAGCGGGAGTGGCCAGCTGGATCATTGTCAGCCATGTCGGGACCAACCTGTATGTTCCGGGGCTGAGCAATTACTACGTACCGCTGGGCATTTTCTATTATCCGTTCGCGGCAATTGTGATGGTCGGGGCGGGTAATGCGGTCAATCTGACCGATGGCCTGGACGGCCTCGCGACCATGCCGGTGGTAATCGCCGCCGGGGCCTTTGCGATCATTGCGTATCTGGCTGGCCGGTCGGACTTCGCGCATTATCTGGGTATTCCGCATGTTCCCGGTGCGGGCGAATTGGCGATCTTGTGCGCCGCGATCATGGGCGCTGGGCTGGCGTTCTTGTGGTTCAACGCGCCGCCGGCCGCTGTGTTTATGGGCGATACCGGCAGTCTCGCGCTGGGCGGCGCGCTGGGCGCAATCGCGGTGGCAGCGCATCACGAGATCGTGCTGGCAATCGTTGGCGGGCTGTTCGTGCTGGAGGCGGTGTCGGTAATTATTCAGGTTGCGGTCTATAAACGCACCGGCAAACGCGTGTTCAAGATGGCTCCGATCCATCACCATTTCGAACAATTGGGCTGGCAGGAAGCCACCGTGGTGATCCGGTTCTGGATCGTCTCGATCGTGCTCGCGCTGGTCGGGCTGTCAACGCTGAAGCTGCGATGATCACCACCCCCGCCTTCGCCGGAAAGCGCTATGCCGTCCTTGGACTGGCCCGCTCGGGCATGTCGGCGGTGAGCAGCTTGCTGGCGGGCGGAGCGCAGGTTACCGCGTGGGATAGCCGCGAAGAACCGCGCCGCGCGCTGGGCAATCGTTGTGATCTCGCTGATCCGGCGGGGATCGATCTGACCGGGTTTGACGGCGTGGTCGTATCCCCAGGGGTGCCGCTCAATCAGCATCCGATCGCGGCGCACGCAGCAAGTTTTGGTGTGCCGGTGATCGGCGATATCGAATTGTTCGCGCTGGCCCGGCCGCATTTGCCCGCGCACCGCGTGGTCGGGATTACCGGCACCAACGGCAAATCGACCACCACCGCGCTGCTTCACCATATCGTGCAAAGCGCGGCGTTGCCAACCCGGATGGGCGGTAACATCGGCTTGCCAGTGCTCGCGCAAAACCCGCTTGATGCGGGCGGGGTCTATATCCTCGAGCTGTCGAGCTATCAGCTGGACCTGACTTACACGTTGCAATGCGATGTGGCGGCGCTGCTTAACGTGACCCCCGATCACCTTGAACGGTACGACGGCTTCGCTGGCTATGCGGCGTCAAAAGCGCGGCTGTTTGCGATGCAGCGCAGCGATCAGTTCGCGGTATTCGGGACTTCGGACGGCACGACCCTGGCAGTGTCCGAGCGCGAAAGTCAGTTGCGAGAGCCGGCTAAAGTGCGCGTTGTTGATGGCCGCGATCTGGCCGGTTTGCAGGCGGATTGGCCGTCGCTGCAAGGACCGCATAATCTGCAGAACGCAGCTGTCGCGGTCGCGATTGCCGAGGTGCTGGGGTTGACCGCGCAGCAATGGGGCCCCGCGCTGGCCAGTTTCCGCGGACTGCCGCACCGGATGGAGCGGGTTGCCGACGTGAACGGCGTAATGTTCATCAATGATAGCAAGGCCACCAATCCCGCCTCGGCCGCACCTGCGCTGGCGGCGTTTCCGCCCAATCCGCGCCGCCGGATTCATTGGATCGTCGGCGGCTTGCCCAAGGGCGATACTCTAGGCGAATGTATGCCGTTCGTCCGTAATGTCGCAGCCGCTTACACGATTGGTGAGGCCGGGCCGCTGTTTGCCGATCTGCTTGAAGGGCAGGTTCCGGTTACCCGCAGCGAGATGATGTGCGAGGCGATCCGGCAGGCGATGGTGGTGGCGCTACCCGGCGATGTAGTGCTGCTCTCCCCGGCCTGCGCCAGCTTTGACCAGTTCCGTGACTATGAAGCGCGCGGCGATACCTTCCGGCAGATCGTGCAAGCTTTGGCCGCACCGGAAGCTTCACCCAGGTTAGCCGGAGCCAAGAGCTGATGGCCTCCAATCCGCCTCTGATCCCGCGCGGCGGCCAGATGCCCGCCGCCCGCAGCACGCAGCGTCACCAGCAGCGTCGGCGCAGCGATCTGGCAATCTGGTGGCGCGAGATTGACCGGGGCCTGCTGCTGCTCGTGCTGATCCTGATGGCGATCGGCACGGCGGCGGTGGCGGCGTCCAGCCCGGCCAGCGCGCGGCGTCTGTCGACTTCCAAGATCAGGCTCGACGAGCTGCATTTTTTCTACATTCATCTGCGCTGGCAGTTCTTTGGGCTGATCGCGATGCTGGGCGCCAGCATGCTTTCGCGCGATATGGCACGCCGCGCCGCGATCCTGCTGGGCTTTGCGATGCTGATCGGCCTGATGCTGGTGCCGGTGGTGGGGACCAGCGTCAATGGCGCCAAGCGCTGGCTGAACCTTGGCATGTCGCTCCAACCGTCCGAATTTCTCAAGCCGGCCTTTGCGATCATCCTCGCGTGGATTCTAACCTGGCGGGTGCGCGATCCGGGGCTGCCCGCGATCGAGCTTTGCACTGGGCTGATGGGGATGATCGCGGTGCTGCTGATGGCCCAGCCCGATTTCGGCTCGACCATCTTGTTTGGCGCGGTATGGTTTGTGATGGTGTTGATGTCGGGAATCTCGCTCAAACGGATTGGCCTGGCCGGCGGGTTCGGGCTGGGCGCAGTGGTGCTGGCCTACATATTCTACGACAATGCCCGCAACCGGATCGACAGTTTCATTGGCGGGGGGACCGCCTTCGATCAGGTCGATCTGGCGCAGCGGACGCTGCTGGGCGGGGGCTGGACCGGCACCGGGCTATGGCTCGGCACCCGCAAGCTGGGACTACCCGAAGCGCATACCGATTATATCTTCTCAGTAATCGGTGAGGAATTTGGGCTGATTGCCTGCGGGGTGATCGTGCTGCTGTATCTGGCGCTGGTCGCCCGGGTGCTGTTGCGGTTGCTCGATGAAGAAGACCTGTTCACCACGCTCGCCGCTGCGGGCCTCACCGCGCAATTGGGCGGGCAGGCGTTCATCAACATTCTGGTCAATCTTCAACTGTTCCCGTCCAAGGGCATGACCCTGCCGCTGATCTCGTACGGCGGTTCATCGACCATCGCGATTTGCCTTGGCGTCGGGTTCCTGCTGGCGATCACCCGGCGCAATCCGTTTATCAAGCGTGAGCGGTTTTCGCTGCGCCAGCTAGGGCCTTCGGCATCAGGTCAAGCGCGGAGGCAGGGCCGATGAGCTCAGTTTCGCGCCACTATGTATTGGCTGCGGGCGGCACCGGGGGACACCTGATCCCAGCCTTCGCGCTGGCGACCGAGCTGGAAGCGCGCGGGCATCACGTCGCGCTGATCACCGACGATCGCGGCAACCGCTTGCCCGGCAAGCCGCCCACTTTGGTCAGCCATGTTTTGCCGGCCGGGCGGTTTTGCAAAAACCCACTCAAATGGCCCGCGGGCATCAAAGCGGTGTTTGAAGGCAAGCGCATGGCCTTGCGGCTGTTCGAGAGTTTTCAGCCCAGCGCAGTGATCGGGTTCGGCGGCTATCCTGCGCTGCCCGCGTTGTGGGCCGCCACCAGCGCGGGCGTGCCCAGCGTGATCCATGAACAGAATGCCGTGCTGGGCCGGGTCAACCGCTTGCTCGCCAGCCGGGTCAATGCCATCGCCACTTCATACCGCGAAGTGGCGCGGCTGCTGCCCAAGTTTGCGGACAAAGTCCATCTGGTCGGGAATCCCGTGCGCGCCGAAGTGCTGGTCTTGCGCGAACAGCCATTTCCGCCGTTCAGCGCGGAGGGCTTGCTGCGGGTCCTGGTCACTGGCGGCAGTCAGGGCGCGAGCATCTTGTCGGCGGTGGTACCGGACGGTCTGGCGATGCTGCCCCCGGCCTTGCGCGGGCGGTTGCAGGTGACCCAGCAATGCCGCGCTGAAGATATCGAAGCGGTGCGCGCGCGCTATTCGGGGCATGAAATACCCGCCGAGCTGGGCACTTATTTTGAAGACATGGCGAGCCGCCTGGCGGATTCGCACCTATTCATCGGCCGCGCCGGCGCTTCGACGATTGCCGAGCTGACGGCGGTGGGCCGCCCGGCAATTCTGGTGCCGTTGCCGATTGCCACCGACGATCATCAGGCGGCCAACACCCGCGAAGTCTGCACAATGGGTGGGGCCCGGATGATCCGGCAAGACCACTTTACTGCGGCCGAATTGGCCAAGCAGATTCAGGCGATCGCGATGAACCCCGAAACGCTGGCGACCGCCGCGCATGCCGCGTGGAATTGCGGTTATCCCAATGCGGTGAGCGAGCTGGCCGATCTGGTCGAAAGCTTTGGCGGGGCGCCGATGATGGACGTGATCACCGCCGCGCCTGCTGCTGTGGTCAGCGGTCAGGAGCAGGTCGCGTGACTGGGCGAGCAGCATTTCTAGCCCCCCTTTCCTTCAGGGGAGAGGCTGGGGACTCTCCCGTTCACGCGGCGTTTGGGGCGAGTCCCCACCCCAACCCCTCCTCTGAAGCGGAGCGGCGATTGCCATGAAAGGCGCTGGCATTGATATCGGCAAGATTCACTTCGTCGGGATCGGCGGGATCGGCATGTCGGGGATTGCCGAGGTGATGCACAATCTGGGTTATACCGTGCAGGGCAGCGACATTGCCGAAGGCTATGTGGTCGAAGGCCTCCGTCAGCGCGGGATCAAGGTGATGATCGGCCATGCCGCTGAGAACCTGGGCGATGCGGCGGTGGTGGTCACCTCAACCGCGGTCAAACGCTCAAACCCCGAAGTTGCCGCCGCGTTGGAACAGCGCGTGCCAGTGGTGCGCCGGGCCGAGATGCTGGCCGAACTCATGCGGCTCAAACGCACGGTCGCGGTGGCAGGAACGCACGGCAAGACCACCACCACCTCGATGGTCGCCGCGCTGCTTGACGCCGGCGGGGTCGATCCGACGGTGATCAACGGCGGGATCATCAATTCTTACGGTTCGAACGCGCGGCTTGGCACGAGCGAGTGGATGGTGGTCGAAGCCGACGAAAGCGACGGCAGCTTCCTGCGGCTCGACGGGACCATCGCGGTGGTCACCAACATCGATCCCGAACACCTCGATCATTATGGCAGCTTCGATGCGGTCAAAGAAGCGTTTGTGGAATTTATCGAAAACGTCCCGTTCTACGGCTGCGCGGTGCTGTGCATCGATCACCCCGAAGTGCAGGCGGTGATCCCCCGGGTGCGCGATCGGCGTGTGGTAACTTACGGCTTTTCGGCGCAGGCCGACGTGCGCGGTGAGAATGTCACGCCTTATCCCGGCGGCAACCGGTTCGATGCAGTGATCCGCCAGCGCGATGGCAGCCAGCGCCGGATTGCGGGGATCGATCTGCCGATGCCCGGGCGGCACAATGTCCAGAATGCGCTGGCGGCGGTGGCGGTCGCGTCAGAAATGGGCTGCGAAGACGCTGAAATTCAGGGCGGCTTTTCGAACTTTAACGGGGTCAAGCGCCGCTTCACCAAGGTCGGCGAAGTGGCCGGTGCGACGATCATCGATGACTACGGCCACCACCCGGTCGAAATCCGCGCTGTGCTGGCCGCCGCGCGCGAGGGGGTCAGCACGGGCCGCGTGATTGCGGTGGTCCAGCCGCACCGGTTCACCCGGCTGCGCGATCATCTCGAAGACTTCGAAAGTGCGTTCAACGACGCCGACATGGTGTTCGCCGCGCCGGTTTACGCAGCGGGTGAGGCTCCGATCGACGGGATCAGCTCGGACACGATGGTCCAGGGCATGAAAGCGCGCGGACACCGCTCAGCGCAAGTCATCGCCGGGCCGGATGAATTGGCCGAAGCGCTGGCGCAAGTGGTGCAGCCCGGCGACATGGTGGTGTGCCTCGGCGCGGGCGACATCACCAAATGGGCGGCTGGGCTGGCCGATGCGATTGCGGCGCGGAGGGCGGAATGATGGCCGATACCCTGCCGCGCATTGTAGGCAAACTCACCCCCAACGCCCCACTCGCACCGCTGGTGTGGTTCAAATCCGGCGGCACTGCCGAATGGCTGTTCGAGCCCAAAGACGTCGCCGATCTCCAGCAATTCCTGCGCGATCTTGCTCCTGCGGTTCCGGTAATGGCGCTGGGCCTCGGCTCGAACCTGATCGTGCGCGATGGCGGGGTACCGGGCGTGGTGGTGCGGCTGGGCAAAGCCTTTGCCAGCGTGACCAGGTCTGCCGATCTGACCCTGAACTGCGGCGGCGGGGCGTCGGGTATTCTGGTTAGCTCGACCGCGCGCGATCATGGGATTGCGGGGCTTGAATTCCTGCGCTCGATCCCAGGCACGGTCGGCGGATTCGTGCGAATGAACGGCGGCGCTTACGGCGGCGAGGTCAAAGATGTGCTGATCGATTGCGACGTGGTGCTGCGCGATGGAACTTTGCAAACTCTCTGCAACACCACGCTTAGCTACACGTACCGGCACTCAAGCCTGCCACCGGGCGCAATCGTTGTTGCAGCCCGGTTCAAGGGCCGCGCGGGCGATCCAGTCGGCATCCAGACCGAAATGGACCGCATCTCCGCCAGCCGCGAAGCCAGCCAGCCGCTGCGCAGCAAGACCGGCGGCAGCACCTTCAAGAACCCGGACGGTCACAAGGCATGGGAACTGGTCGATCAGGCCGGATGCCGCGGGCTGACCATTGGCGGGGCGCAGGTCAGCGAAAAGCATTGCAACTTCCTGCTCAATCTGGGCGAAGCCACCAGCGCCAATATCGAAGCGCTGGGCGAAGAAGTGCGGCGGCGGGTTAAAGAACAGTCGGGCGTGACGCTCGAATGGGAAATTCAACGGGTGGGACGAAAATGAGCGGCACCGTTAAGAGTGTCTCCCACTGGGGGAGGTGGGCCGCCGCAGGCGGGTCGGAGGGGGGCTTAGCCCAAAAAGCCGCGCTAGCGGCTGCGCGCTCCCGCGCGCATTTTGACACGCCCCCTTCCGTCAGTGCTTCGCACTGCCACCTTTCCCAGAGGGGGAGACTCTGACAATGACACTCCCCAAACTTCACATCGCGGTGCTGATGGGCGGCTGGTCGAATGAGCGCTCAGTCTCGCTGATGAGCGGCGAGGGTGTGGCCACTGCGCTGGAACAACGCGGGCACAAAGTTACCCGGATCGACATGGGCCGCGACGTTGCCCAGCGACTGGCTGAAACCGCGCCCGACGTGGTGTTCAATGCGCTGCACGGAACCCCCGGCGAAGATGGCTCGGTGCAGGGCCTAATGGACCTGATGGGGCTGACCTACACGCACTCCGGCCTCGCCACTTCGGTGATCGCGATTGACAAGGAATTGACCAAGCTGGCGCTGGTCCCGCACGGCATTCCGATGCCCGGCGGGCGGATTGTGCCGGTCAGCGAGATCTTTGAGAAAGACCCGCTTGAGCGGCCTTATGTGCTCAAGCCGGTCAACGAAGGTTCGTCGGTCGGGGTGGCAATCATCACCAACGAAGGCAATTACGGCAACCCGATCAGCCCTGATGCTAAAGGCCCGTGGCAGGAATTCGCTAGCCTGCTGGCCGAGCCGTTTATTCGTGGACACGAGCTGACCACGGCGGTGCTGGGCGGCGCGGATGGTCCTCGGGCACTGCTGGTCACCGAGCTTAAACCCAAGTCGGGCTTTTACGATTTCGATGCCAAATATACCGACGGGATGACCGAGCATGTCTGCCCGGCTGAAATCCCTGACGAGATTACACAGGCCTGCCTTGATCTGGCGTTGCGCGCACACCGCGTGTTGGGGTGCAGCGGGTGCAGCCGGACCGATTTCCGCTGGGACGATGAACGCGGGATCGAGGGCCTGTTTGTGCTCGAAACCAACACCCAGCCGGGAATGACCGCGTTGAGCCTCGTCCCCGAGCAAGCGCGGCATCTGGGGATCGAGTACGGCGAACTGGTCGAAATCATCGTCGCCGATGCGCTTGCAGCGAAGGAACGCCGCAAGTGAGCGGACAGAAGATCAAACGCGGCGGCAAAAGCGCGCGCAAGGTCGCCTCCGCACGGGGCAAAGCGCGGCAAGTGCGCGCGGCCAAGGCGCGGACCGGTTCGGTCATTGACAGTGTGATGGCGATCCAGCCGTTTAATGAGCGCCAGCTGCACCGGATCTTCCTCGCGATGATCCTGGGCGCGGCGGTGGTGCTGGCCTGGATGGTGGCAAGTTTTGCCGGGGTGCCGGCGATGGCGCAGACTCAAATGGTCCATCTGGCGCATCAGGCCGGGTTCGAATTGCACAATGTCAACGTGCGCGGGACCAAGCATTTGAACGAGCTCAAGGTGTACCAGATCGCACTGGCTGACCGCGACCGGGCCATGCCGTTCGTCGATCTTGGTAACATCCGCGACCGGCTGATGGCGCTGTCATGGGTCGAAGACGCGCGGGTTTCGCGCCAATTGCCCGATACGCTGGTGATCGACATTGTCGAGCGCAAGCCCGTGGCAGTGCTGGCCAAGCCCGACCGGATGGTGCTGATCGACGCCACTGGGCGCGAGCTTGAGGCGGTGGCGGTAGATCGCACCAAGGGCAAACTGGTGCTGTCCGGCCCCGGCGCAGGTCAGCAAGTCGCGGCGCTCTCGGCGCTGCTCGATGCCGCGCCCGCGCTGCGCCCACAGCTCAAAAGCGCCGAATGGATCGGCAACCGCCGCTGGAACCTGACCTTCAAGACCGGGCAAATGCTCGCGCTGCCTGAAGGTACGAACGAATCGACCAAGTCGCTGATTACCTTTGCCCAGCTCGATGGCCGCAACCGGCTCCTTGGCGGCAAAGCGGTGGCCTTCGATATGCGCGCCGGGGACCGGATTTATATCCGCATGCCGGGGCGCACCGATCCGATCGAGTCGGCTCACACCGTTCCAACCACGCCGATTGTTGCCGCCGCGCCGGTCTCCGGGACTGGTGCCAATCCGGCTAAGCCGGCCAAAAAGGAACAACCCTGATGCCGCCGCCCCGGATTTCGCGCGTATTCGGCGCGGTCAACATCGGCAGCTTCCGAATCTCGGCGATGATCGCCGGACTTACGGAAACGGGCGAAATGCTGGTGCTGGGATCGGGCCACCGCGCCTCGCAAGGGATCAAGCGCGGCTATGTCACCGATATGGCAGCGGCGACTTTTGCCGTGCGCGATGCGGTTGAACGCGCCGAAAAAATGGCCAACACCTCGGTGTCGAGCGTGTGGATTGGCACTTCAGGCGCGGGTCTGGCCAGTTCGGTCGCGCAGGTAGAGGTCGATATCGGCGGGCGCCGGATTGAAACCGACGATGTCGAGCATCTGCTGGTTTCGGCGCGCGATGTGATCCAGCCTGACGGGCGGATGGTACTGCATGCGCAGCCAGCGCATTATACGCTCGACGGGGCCGACGGTGTGGCCGATCCCAAGGGGCTGCATGCCGAGCGGCTGGGGGTCGATATCCATGTGATGCTGGCTGATGGCGCGCCGATCCGCAACATTACTGAAGCGGTGCAGAATGCGCACCTTGATGTCGAGGCCGTCGTCGGTTCGCCGATTGCGGCAGGCTATGCCTGCCTTTCCGCCGAAGAGCGCGAACTGGGCGTCGCCTTGATCGAATTCGGCGGAGAAGTCACCAATGTCTCGGTCTATGCGGCGGGGATGCTGCTCGGGCTGATAACGATCCCGCTGGGGTCAGGTGATATAACTGACGCGATTGCTTCGGCCTTCGGGATCCGGCGGTTTCAGGCTGAGCGGCTCAAATGCGTTCACGGCTCGGCCATCGCCAGCCCATCGGATCACCGCGAGATGATCCCGGTCAATGCGCCGGGCGATGAAAGCACTGGCCCGGCCGCGCGCCATGCCGATGACAAGAACCGCGTGCCGCGCGCCGAACTGGTCTCGGTGATCACCACGCAACTGGCCGCGTGGACTGAGGAAGTGGGCAAGGCGCTGAAAGGCTTGGGATTCAGCGGGCAGCGCGGTCAGCTGGTGGTGCTGACCGGTGGCGGGGCTGAGCTGGCCGGCCTGGCAGACTATGCGCAATCGGCGCTGGGCAAGCCGGTGCGCACTGGCCGCCCGCAACATTTGAAAGGGCTGGCCGAAGCGCACGCCACCCCCGGGTTCACGACCTTGGCCGGGTTGGTGCTTTATGCTGCGGCCGATCCGATCGACATCCGCGCCATCGGGCCAAGCTTTCAGCCGATCATTCGTTATCGCGGGTTGGGGCTGGTCAACCGGCTTTACCACGCCATGCGCGAGTATTTTTAGGATGGTGCGGGCTAAGCGATAGTCCGTATTTTGGAATGGGTGACTGTGGACAAAGGGTTGCGCGGCTTTGATTCGGCGATTCTATGCGTGCAAGACCCGTGTTAACTGTAAGTACTGCATCCGCCGTGAAGGCTAGGAGATCGTCAATGAGCATCAATATCGGAGCGCCCGCTGTTGAAGAGCTGCGTCCCCGGATTACCGTGATCGGGGTCGGCGGCGCTGGCGGCAATGCCATCGCCAATATGATCACCGCCGGGATCGAGGGGGTCGACTTCGTGGTCGCCAACACCGACGCGCAGGCGCTCAACAATTCGATCGCGGAACACCGCATTCAGCTGGGTTCGGACATCACCCAGGGGCTGGGCGCTGGGGCGCGGCCTGAGGTGGGCCGGGCAGCCGCCGAAGAAAGTCTGGCCGAGATTGAGCGTGCGCTCGATGGGGTGCACATGTGCTTTATCGCGGCCGGGATGGGCGGCGGCACCGGAACCGGAGCGGCGCCAGTCGTGGCCAAGCTCGCGCGCGAAAAGGGCGTGCTGACCGTCGGGGTCGTGACCAAGCCGTTCCTGTTCGAAGGAACCCGCCGGATGCGCGCGGCCGACGCCGGGATCGAAGAGCTGCAAAAGCACGTCGATACGCTGATCGTCATCCCCAACCAGAACCTGTTTCTGGTTGCCAAGGCGGAAACCACCTTCAAGGAAGCGTTCCAGATGGCCGATGAGGTGCTTCAGCAGGGGGTGCGCTCGATCACCGATCTGATGGTCATGCCCGG
>JANMBA010000011.1:0-9609 GCA_031360105.1 Novosphingobium sp. | reverse complement strand
AGAACCTCCCGATCATTGATGCGCGCCGCCCGCAGCCGCGCTACAATTTTCCCAAGGCGTGGCATCATTTCAAAGAGCTGATCAAGGACAAGGAAAACACCGCCGAAGTTGCGCCGATTTTCGAAGCGCTGCCGTGGCGCGGGGCATACGATGCCGCCAAGGCGTTCCTGTCCACGCCGCGCGGGCAAGAAATCCGCCGCACTGAGCCATCGCTGGTCGCTATTCTGGATGATCACGCGGGCTTGCGCAAATTGCCCGCCGGTTCGCTGGGGCAGGTCTATTGCGATTTTATGGAGCGCGAGGGGCTGTCGGCGCAGGGGCTGGTCGATGATCTCGACAAGTATCGCCGTCCCGATCAGTATTTTGATGATCAGGCCGATTGGTATTTTCAGCGGGTACGCGATACGCATGATCTGATGCACATCATCTCGGGCTTCGGACGCGATGCGCTGGGCGAGCAATGCGTGCTGGCGTTTACCTATGGCCAGCAGCCAGCGCTCGCGCATTTGTTTCTGGGCTATGCCGGGGCGCTTGAAATCTGGAAGCGGATGACGGTCAGGGTGCCGGTGTTGCGTGCGGTGCGTGAAGCGCAGCGGATGGGCAAGGCTTGCCCGCGGCTGATCGAACAGCCGATCCTGGAACTGCTCGCGCGGCCGCTTGATGAACTGCGCGCCGAATTCGGGATTGTCGAACCGCATCATTACCGCGCGGCGCATGCCACGTGGCGTGCGGCCGGGATTGATCCTTATGAACTGCTGCCGCCAGCCGCGAAAGCTGCCTGAGCTTAAGGTCCGCTCCATTTATCCAAGCGGAAAAATGGAGCGGAATTGGTCGCGGCCAGGCCCTAACCCTTGGCTTTACCCTTATGATCGCGGATCAGGCCGTCCAACGCCTCGATCCGCAAGCGCTCGGGCGTGCCTTTGGGCAGGCCTTTCAACCGGCAACTTGCCCACAGCTGCTTGCGTTCGCTCTCGAGCTTTTTGAGGTAAAGGTCGGCCATCAGCTGTCCATCCAGTCGGCAAAGAAACTGTCGCTGGCTTCGCGCAGCGCGGCGAGCGTGACCGCGCTCTCACTGCCGTCTGCCTGCTTCCGAAAGATGCAAGCCGCGCCCCCGGTTTGACCAAGCGGCACTGCCGCAATGCCGATGGCCTTGGCGCGTTCGGCAATCGCGCTCATATCTTTGGCTGTGACCAGATAGCGGCCTTGGTCCTCGCCGAAATAGAGCCCGGCGAGCGGGGGCAGGTTGGGAGCGATCACGCTGGTAAAGCCGATCTTTCCCGCCAGTGCCATTTCAGCCATCGCCACCGCCGCGCCGCCATCGGCGCAATCGTGCACCGCGCTGACCAGACCGTCGGCGATCAGGCCGCGCACCAGCTCACCAGTGGCGCGTTCCATGCCCAGATTGACCGGCGGCGGAGCGCCTTCTTCGCGGCCATGCAGCTCGCGTAGCCACAGCGATTGGCCAAGATGCCCGTGCCCGTGGCACAGCAGCACGATCATTTCACCCTCTTCCTTGAACCCGATGGTTGCCATCTGCTCATGGTCATCCATCAGGCCGACGCCGCCAATCGCGGGGGTGGGCAAAATCGCACTGCCGCCGCCGGTCGCCTTGCTCTCGTTATACAGCGACACGTTACCGCTCACGATCGGGTAATCGAGCGCTACGCAGGCGTCGCTCATACCGCGCAAGGCTTCGACGATCTGCGCCATGATCTCGGGCCGCTGAGGGTTAGCGAAGTTGAGGCAATTGGTGATTGCCAGAGGCTTGGCCCCGACAGCTGAGATATTGCGGTATGTTTCTGCCACCGCTTGCTTGCCGCCTTCGTAGGGATCGGCGTAGCAATAGCGCGGGGTGCAATCGGTGGTCATGGCGAGCGCGCGCTTGCTGCCGTGCAGCCGCACTACCGCCGCATCGCCGCCGCTTTTCTGCATCGTATCCGCGCCAACCTGGCTGTCATACTGCTCCCAGATCCAGCGCCGACTGGCGAGATCGGGGCAGGCCATCAACTTAAGCAAGTCCGCGCCAAGATCGGTGCATTCGGGCACATCGCCGAGCGGTGCGACCTTGGCCCAGACCTTGTAGTCATCGAGGCTCAAGTGCGGGCGATCATACAGCGGCGCGTCTTCGGCTAGCGGACCGAGCGGGATATCGCAGACCACCTCGCCTTTGAACGTCAGAACCATGTGGCCGGTATCGGTCACCTCACCGATTACCGCGAAATCGAGTTCCCACTTCTTGAACACCGCCTCGGCCATCGGCTCTTTGCCGGGCTTGAGCACCATCAGCATCCGCTCCTGGCTTTCGCTCAGCATCATTTCATACGGCGTCATGCCCTCCTCGCGGCACGGCACCTTGTCCATGTTCAGGATAATCCCGGCCTTGCCGTTAGTCGCCATTTCGACGCTCGAGCTGGTCAGCCCGGCAGCGCCCATATCCTGGATCGCGACAATCGCGTCAGTCGCCATCAGTTCAAGGCAAGCCTCGATCAGCAGCTTTTCGACAAATGGATCGCCCACTTGCACGGTCGGGCGTTTGGCGTCGATATCATCGCCAAAGTCGGCGCTGGCCATGGTCGCGCCGTGGATCCCGTCGCGCCCGGTTTTGGAGCCGACATAGACAATCGGATTGCCCAGACCCGTGGCGGCGGAATAAAATATCTTGTCCTGATCTGCGACGCCCACGGTCATCGCGTTGACCAGAATGTTGCCGTCATAAGCCGAGTGGAAGTTGGTTTCGCCGCCAACAGTCGGCACCCCAACGCAGTTGCCGTAGCCGCCGATCCCGGCAACCACGCCTTTGACAAGGCTCTTCATCTTGGGGTGCTTGGGGTCACCAAACCGCAGCGCGTTAAGGTTGGCGATCGGCCGTGCGCCCATTGTGAACACATCGCGCAGGATTCCGCCCACACCAGTCGCCGCACCTTGGTAGGGCTCGATATAACTGGGGTGATTGTGCGATTCCATCTTGAAGATGCAGGCTTGACCCTCGCCAATGTCGATCACGCCCGCATTCTCGCCCGGGCCGCAGATCACCCACGGGGCCTGGGTCGGGAGTTTCTTGAGGTGCAACCGGCTCGATTTGTACGAGCAATGCTCGGACCACATCACCGAGAAAATGCCCAGTTCGACGAGGTTTGGTTCGCGCCCCAGCGCGTGCAGCACGCGGGCGTATTCCTCTTCGGACAATCCGTGAGCAGCAACGATTTCAGGGGTGATCGGATCAGCGGTGTGGGCCATGCGCGGGCGCATAGCCCGGCGCGGGGTTGCAGGCTAGCCCGATTGGGGTGCTGTTGCGGCGCTTTTCCCCATCCACCATGCGGCGGCGGTGACGAGGCCATAGGCAAGCAGCGCCAGATAGCTGGTGCCGGGGGTAACTTCGGGCGCGACCGGGCCGAACCAGTTGAACAGTTGCAGCCCCAGCAGCAGCGCGCCAAGCAGCAACGCACGGCCTGACTGCGGGCGCCGCGCGCGGACATATAGCCACAGCGCGCCAAACGTGATCGCCAGTTCCAGCGGCATTTCGATTGCTGGATAATTCCACAATCCAAAACCCAGCTTAGGCGCGCGGCCGGCGATGGTCAGATCGGGCACGTGCACGAGCAGGTCGAGCAGCCAGTGTGATACCACCACCGCGCCCGCCAGCAGAGCGGCGGTGCGATCACGCAGGATCGCCCAGACCACGATGGCCATCCCGCCGCCCCAGACCAGCGCGCCGACCAGACTGTGCGTGTAGGGCATGAAATAGAGATCAAGCGGACTGACCGCGCTGATCGCCGGGTTTAGCCGCATTTTCTCGATACCCAGCAGCACGAACCCGAAGAACACCCAGTCAACCAGCTGCGCCGCGATAAACAGCGTGCCAAGCCCCGGGCGCGGGCGCTTGGCCGCAATTGCCAGCGCCGGTGCCCAGTGCCCGATAAACACCTCAGGTCGTTCCGCCGAAACGCGTAGCGACGAACGTGGCGACCCCGGCGGCAAACCCGCTGGCAACCGCGCCCCACGCCATGTCGATCAGCGTGATATGGCTGGGCCAGACCTTCATCGTGGCCTGATTGGTCAGGTCATACGTAGCATAGGCGAACAGGCCGAGCAGCGCGCCGTGCAGCACCGCCAAAGTCACCCCGGCAAAGCTGACCGAGCCGGTTACGCCATTGCTGAGAATCCCGGGTACCACGGCAAAATAGGTTAGCCCGGCGATGTAGATCACATAAAAAGTGACCGCTGGCGCCAGCCGGAACTTGTCCGCCAGCAATTCACCGAGTGCGGGCCGATAGAGCAGCGGACCCGCATTGCGCAGCCACACCGCGTCGAGCAACCCAAAGACCAGCGCCGTAACGACGTAGGCCATAACAATCTTTGCGTACATAAAACTCCCCAGGCGGCCGGTGCCGCTGTCGGTCCTAGCTTGACCCCTGCGGCGCGCGCGGTCAATGCTCTTGCCCATGAGCAACCCTGATCCTGAAATTGCCGCATTGACCTTTGAGGAGGCACTGCGCGCGCTTGAAGAGGCCGTGCGTGGCCTCGAAAGCGGCGAAGTGCCGCTCGATGCGACGATCACCCTGTATGAGCGCGGCGAGCAATTGCGCGCGCATTGTCAGGCCCGGCTCGATGCAGCACAGGCCCGGATCGAGCAGATCGTCACCGGCGCGGGCGGCACTGTCACCGGCACCCAGCCGTTCGATGCCGAGCCGGGGCGCTGGCCATGACGGCGGACCCCGATCCAGCGCTGGCCGAAGCGCTGGCCAAAATTGCGCGCGACGTCGATTCGATGTTCGATGCCCTGCTGAGCCCGCCCGGCGATAGCCGCGACGGGTTGATTGCGGCGATGCGTTACGCCGCGATTGGCGGGGGCAAGCGGTTGCGCCCGCTGTTGCTGGTGACCACGGCGGCGATGTATCAGGCGGACCGGACGCAAGCCTTGCGCGCCGCTGTGTGCATCGAGGCGGTGCATGCCTATTCGCTCGCACACGATGATCTGCCGTGCATGGACGACGATGCCCTACGGCACGGCAAACCCAGTCTGCATACCGCCTTTGGCGAAGCGATGGCGGTTTTGGCGGGTGATGCCTTGCAGGCGTTCGCCTTTGAGGTGCTGGCTGATCACGCCACCAGCGGCGATCCATTCGTGCGGGCCGAACTGGTGCAAGTGCTGGCGCAATCGGCAGGTGCATGGGGTATGGTCGGCGGGCAGGCGATGGATATTGCGGGGGAAGGGCAGTCGCTTGATCTGCCGGCGGTAACCCGCTTGCAGCAACTTAAAACCGGCGCCTTGCTGGCTGCGGCGATCGAAATGGGCGCAGTGCTGGGCAAAGTTCCCACTGAGGGTCGCACGCATTTGCGGCGCTATGCCCGCGATATCGGATTGGCGTTCCAGATTGCCGATGATCTGCTCGATCATGACGGCGACGAGGCCGCCACCGGCAAAGCGCTGCGCAAGGATGCAGCGGCGGGCAAGCAGACGTTTGTGGGCTTGCTCGGCGCAGAACGCGCGCGCGAACAGGCCCGGCTGCTGAGCGAGCAGGCCATTGCGCATCTGGCGCAGCACGGGCAGGAAGCGGACGTGCTGCGCAATGTGGCGCGGTATATCGTGGAGAGGGACCGCTGATGACCATCCGCATCGGGGTATATCCCGGCACTTTCGATCCGATCACGCTGGGCCACATGGATATCATTTCACGCGGCGCAAAGCTGGTCGACGAGCTGATCATCGGGGTGACCACCAATATCGCCAAGGCGCCGATGTTCAGCGATGATGAACGCATGGCGATGGTCGAACGCGAGGTCGCCGGGATTGGCAATGCCAAGATCCGCGTGGTCGGGTTCAATTCACTGCTGATGGATTTTGCCGATGCGCAAGGCGCGCAGACGGTGATCCGCGGCATCCGCGGCGTGACCGATTTCGAATACGAATACCAGCTGACCGGCATGAACCGCCAGCTCAACGACCGGGTCGAAACTGTGTTCCTGATGGCGGACGTGGCTTTGCAGCCAATTGCTTCGCGGCTGGTCAAGGAAATTGCCCTCTATGGCGGTGAGATTTCGAAGTTTGTCAGCAGCGCCGTGCGCGCAGATGTAATGGCGCGAATTGCCAAGCCATGACTGCCGGGGACGGATAGTTTTCCGTTCATTGCCATGACAGGCTTGCGGCGCTATCCCGCCGCCAAGCTTTGCCAATTGCGAGATTTGACCCTGATGAACCGCCGGACGTTTGCCGCTTTATTCCCTGGCCTGATCCTTTCGCTGGCGCTGGCCGCCGCCCCGGCAATGGCCAAGCCAAAGGCCCCGGCCGTGCCTGCGCCGGTGGTGCTCAACGCCTTTGTCGATCCCGATCCCAGTCACGATCCGGACAATATTCTGGCGCTCGATCTTTCGACGGGCGGGCGGGTGCTGGTTCGGTTGATGCCGCAGTGGGCCCCGGGCCATGTCGAGCGGATCAAGACGCTGACCAAGCAAGGGTTCTATAACGGACTGATCTTTCACCGCGTGATCGAAGGCTTTATGGCGCAAACCGGCGATCCGACCGGCACCGGCACCAGCGGATCGACGTTGCCCGACCTGAAGGCTGAATTCAACAGCATGCCGCACGTGCGCGGGACGCTGTCGATGGCGCGCACCGAAGCACCCGATTCGGCCAACAGCCAGTTTTTCATCGTGTTCTACCCGCGCTTTGCGCTCGATCATCGTTACACCAATTTCGGCCGGGTGATTTCGGGCATGAACGTGGTCGATACGATCGAACGCGGTGAACCGCCGACCAACCCGACCAAGATCGTTCAGGCCTCGTTGCTGTCAGAGGCCAAACCGGTTCCGGTCTATGTCGCGCCCGCGCCGATTGCTGCGCCTGCGGTGATCGCAACGCCGCCGGCTGCGCCCGCCGTTGTTGCACCAAAACCGAAGGTCAAGCGCAAGCGCTGACCCCAAGGGGGCTTCGTCGCTAGCGCCGCCACATGCGCGTCGACCTGTTCGATTTTGACTTACCGCCCGAGCGGATTGCGCTGCGCCCGGCGCGTCCGCGCGATGCCGCGCGGCTGCTGCTGGTCAACAACTCTGGTCCGTTCCAAGATCAGTCGGTGCACGATCTGCCCGGTCTGTTGCGGGCTGGCGACGTGCTGGTGTTCAACGACACCCGCGTCATTCCCGCGCAGCTCGAAGGGCGGCGTGGCCCAATTGGTGAGAAGGGGGGGGCGAAAATCGGCGCGACGCTGCACAAACGGATCGATCTGCGCCGCTGGCAGGCCTTCATCCGCAACGCCAAGCGATTGCGAATTGGCGATACGGTCGATTTCGCTGCTGGGGTGCAAGCGCTGGTCGAGGCGCGCGCCGATGATGGCAGCGTGACGCTC
Source organism: Novosphingobium sp. (assembly GCA_031360105.1). GTDB lineage: Bacteria > Pseudomonadota > Alphaproteobacteria > Sphingomonadales > Sphingomonadaceae > Novosphingobium. The sequence goes on along the minus strand of JANMBA010000011.1, from coordinate 2,266 downwards.
GCGTTCCTCGGTGAGGAGCCGGTCGAAGTGCTGCTCGAACGCGCCGGGCAAATGCCACTGCCGCCATATATCGCGGGCAAGCGCGCCACCGACGCGCAAGACCGCGCCGACTATCAGACGATCTTTGCGGCCAAGGACGGTGCAGTCGCCGCGCCGACCGCCGCGCTGCACTTCACGTCGGAATTGTTATGCGCGCTGGCCGAGGCCGGAATTGGCCATGAGACGCTGACCCTGCATGTCGGTGCGGGGACGTTTCTGCCGATGAAGGTGGACAACACCGCCGATCATCAGATGCACGCCGAGTGGGGCGCGATTTCGGCTGATGTGGCAGCACGGCTCAACGCGTCTCGAAAAAACGGCAATAGGGTAATTGCAGTGGGCACAACCAGTCTCCGCCTGCTCGAAAGCGCCGTCCGCGCGGACGGCACAATTGGCGAATTTGCAGGCGATACGGCCATTTTCATCACGCCGGGCTATCGCTTCAGAGCGGTCGATGGGCTGATGACCAATTTCCACTTGCCCAAATCGACGCTGTTCATGCTGGTCAGTGCGCTGATGGGCCGCGAGCGGATGCAAGCGGTTTACAAGCACGCGATCGATCAGCATTACAGATTTTATTCCTATGGCGATTCCAATTTGTTGTTGCCGATGTGATCTGGAGGGTACGCCGCATGAAATCGATCATAGCCATCGCCGCCAGCGGTGGGCTGATTTTCGCGAATATTGCTTCGGCCCAAATCGCTGTCAGCCCGCTGACCCCGGCGCAGGAGCAGGCCTACACGGTCAAATTGCGCGACTGTTTCACCGCGCAAACGACGGGCGCCGATCGAACCACGTTTGCGCGCTGGTTTGTCGCCATTCTGGCCAGCGCGCCGAAAGTGCAGGGCGTTGCCACGGTCGAGCCTGGTGTGAAAGATCAGTTGGATGGCCAGGTTGCGGCTATCTTTACGCGGATCATCACCAAGGACTGCGCAACCGAATCCCGGCCCTTGTGGAAGGCGCGGAGCAGTGCCGCATTCCGCGTCGCCGGCGAAGCATTGGGACGGCTGGCAATGCAGGAAGTTACCTCCGATGCCGAAGGGCAAAAAATCTTCGCCGGTTATGCCTCGCACATCAAGCCTGCGGACTTTGCGGAACTGGACAAATAGCTTCCGGTCTTTGCACGAACAGCGTTTGTTGATCGATCACGCTTTTGATCAAATCGTCATCGGCCGGAATCAGGCCATCAAGCATCAGCATCGCCAGGCCGTGTGCCACCGCCCAAGCTTGTAGCTGCAACCGCCGCGCATCGGCTCCGGCGAAGCTCTCGGCATAAGCGCGCAGCATGCGCCACGCTTCGTCATCGGCAGTCATCGCGCCATCGGCGTGATCGCCGTGCGTGAAGGCGAGCCGGAATAGCGCCGGATTATCCAGCGCGAACCGCACATACGCTTGCCCGGTCGCGGCGAATCCCGCGCCACCGCCGCCCGCCTGCTCTGACGCAATCCGCTGCACCGTGCCTAACCGGGCGATCCCTTCCGCCGCGAGCGCCGCCAGCAGCGCCTTCTTGTCAGGAAAGTGGCGATAAACCGCGGTGGCTGAAACCCCGACTTTGCGCGCGAGTTCACGCAGCGAAATCGCCTCTGCGTCGGAGCCAGCCAGCATCGCCAATCCTGCCTCGATGAGCGCCGAGCGCAAGTCACCATGATGGTAGGCGCGGGGTTCGATTTTCGATGTTGACACTGTTAGCATGGGTCCTATGTTTACAGTAGAAACATTAAAGGATGATTCGCATCATGGCAAGCGCAGTCGAAACCGCAATCCGTTCGGTCGTTACCAAGGGCATCCAGGGTGTCGCCAGCTTCAACCGCGCGCGGATGGATAAAGCGGCCCCGCACCCGTTCCTCAGCGGCATCCACACCCCGATGACGGATGAGCTGACCCTGACCGACCTCAAAGTCACCGGATCGATCCCTGCGCAGCTGGCCGGGCGCTATGTCCGGATCGGGCCCAACCCGTTCAAGCCCGATCCGCGCGGGCACCACTGGTTTATCGGCGATGGCATGGTCCACGGCATCCGGCTGAACGGCGGCAAGGCCGAATGGTACCGCAACCGCTATATCCGCAGCCAGACGCTCGAGGCCGCCGGCGGTCCCAAGGCGGCACCGGGCCCGCGCCGGACGCAGCGCGATGGGGTCAATACCAACATTGTGCAGATCGGCGGCAAGATTACCGCGATTGTCGAGGCCGGCTCCTCGCCCGCGCAGCTTGACGATAACCTTGAGAC
>JANMBA010000060.1:0-3228 GCA_031360105.1 Novosphingobium sp. | reverse complement strand
TCAAAGTCAGCCGCGTCAGATCTCTTACGATAGCGAAGGTCTGATTTGGGATGCCGGCGTGCTGTGGCGGCCAAGCCGCCGAACCGCGCTCGAGGCGCATGTCGGCAAGCGCTATGGCTCGACCACCTATTTCGGCAGTTTTGCCTATGCGCCCAATTCGCGCACTTCGTTGAACGTGTCGGTCTATGACGGGATTTCGGGTTTTGGCGGGCGGCTTAACCAGGCGCTGGCTAACCTGCCGACCCAGTTCGAAGGCATCCGCAATCCGCTGACCGGGGGCTTAAGCACTTGCGTCGCGGGCGTCGCCAGCGCCACTGGCAATGGCTCGGGCGGCTGCCTTAACGGCGCGCTCGGCTCGGTTCGCTCAGCCACCTTCCGCGGCCGCGGTTTAATGGCGAGCTTGGGGATTTCCGGCACCAACCTGCAATACGGCGTGGGCGCGGGCTATGATCGTCACAGCTTCATCGCTGCACCGGGCACCGTGTTGGCGCTGGCCAATGGGGTGATCGACGAGAACTACTGGGCCGCCGTCTATCTCAATGGACGGATCGATCGCAATTCCAGCTTTGGTACGAACTTGTACGCTAACTGGTACCAAAGCGGAGATGCCTTGGCTGGCAACACCAGTTCAATTGGTGCAACCGCAGCATACTATCGCACGCTGAGCGGCAGCCTGACGGCCACTGCGGCAGTCGGAATCAACGGCGTCAACCGCGAATTGGTGCAGGATATCTGGACCGCCTCGGGGTTGGTCGGCCTGCGCTACTCGTTCTGAGCCTGGAAAGGGATACTTCGATGTTCAACGACTTTTACGGGCTGACCGGGCGGCCATTCCAGCTGACCCCTGATCCGACCTTTTATTTTGAAAGCCTGACGCACCGCAAGGCGCTGTCGTACCTGTCTTACGGGTTGGCGCAGGGCGAAGGTTTTGTGGTCATCACGGGTGAAGTTGGCGCGGGCAAATCGACGCTGGTCGCGCATTTGATGGCGACGATCGATCCGGCCCGGCTGACCGCCGCGCAGATCGTCACCAGCAAGCTTGATGGTGAGGAACTGGTCCATGTTGTCGCGCAGGCCTTTGGGCTGATCGTCGACGGTCATGACAAAGCCAGTGCCTTGGGTGCAATCGAAGCCTTCCTGCACGATGAAGCGCGGGCCGGGCGGCGCTGCCTGCTGGTGGTCGATGAAAGCCAGAACCTCGAGCTAGAAGCGCTCGAAGAACTGCGCATGCTGTCGAACTTTCAGCTGGGCGCGCATCCGTTGCTGCAAACGCTGCTGCTCGGCCAGCCTGAATTCCGCAACACCATCCAGGAACATCCGCAGCTCGAGCAATTGCGCCAGCGGGTGATCGCAGCGCATCACCTTGAAGCGATGGAGCTGGGCGAGGTTCAACCGTACATCGAACACCGCCTGAAATGCGTTGGCTGGACCGGCAATCCCAAGTTCGATCAGCGCGTGTTCACTGAATTGTTTGAGGCATCGGGCGGCGTGCCGCGCCGGATCAACCAGATTTGCAACCGGCTGATGATGCTGGGCGCGGTCGATCAGCGCAACCGGATCGACGGGGCAATGCTCAGCGCGGTGCTCGAGGAGCTGGAGCTTGACGGCACCTTGCAGCTGAAAAAGCCCAGCCCGCGGCCTGAGGTGGTTGCGGCTCCTGTGGCGGAGCCGGCGCTGGCTCCAGTCGCGCTGCCAGTCGCTGGCGTAGCGCTCGCGCAGCTCCAAGCGATGCTGGCTGAACGTGATGCCCAGATTGCCGAATTGCAACAGGCGGTGATCGAGCTGGCCAACGAGCAGGAGGCTGCACCCGCTGCGGCCATCGACCGTTCGAACGGCCCGGCGCTGGCCGCGCTCGACGCGCGTCTAAACGGCATCGAGGCCAAGATGTTAGAGCAAGAACGCACGATCCGGCACACTTTGACCATGCTGATCGAGTGGATCGAAGCTGACGACGCCAGCCGCGCCGCGGCCTGACCAGCACAGGAGGCGCGCGGGCAATGGCGGAACAGGTAGTCAACGGACTGTCAGTCGATGTCGAAGACTGGTTTCAGGTCGGCGCTTTTGAAGGCGTGATCGACCGCAGCAACTGGGGCGGATTGGCTGACCGGGTGGATCGAAATTGTTCCGCGATTTTGGAGATGTTTGCCAAGGCCGACGTCAAGGCGACCTTCTTTGCGCTTGGCTGGGTGGCGCAGCGCCACGGACCATTGATGCGCCGGATTGTTGAAGCTGGTCACGAGTTGGCCAGCCACGGCTGGGATCACGAACGCGTTTTTCGCATGGACCGCGCGGCCTTCGCAGCCGATCTGGAGCGCAGCCGCAAAGTGCTGGAAGATGCCTCGGGGATGCCGGTCACCGGGTACCGCGCGCCCAGCTTTTCCATCGATAGCCGCACGCCGTGGGCCTATATGGTGCTGTCCGAGCAAGGCTATGCCTATAGCTCGAGCGTCGCGCCGATCACGCACGATCATTACGGTTGGCGCGAGGCACCGCGGTTTGCGTTCAAACCGCTGCCGTGGAGCAACCTGATCGAAATTCCGGTCACCACCGCGCATTTTGCCGGGCGGCGATTGGCAGCGGGCGGGGGCGGGTTTTTCCGCGTGCTGCCATACGGCTTTTCACGCTGGGCGATCCGTCAGGTCAACACCCGCGATCGGCGCCCGGCAGTGTTCTATTTTCATCCGTGGGAGATCGATCCCGATCAGCCGCGCGTCACCGGGGCCTCGCTGCGCTCACGCGTGCGGCATTACACCAACCTTGGTGCGATGTCGGCCAAGCTGGAACAGCTGGTCAGCGAATTTGCTTGGGGGCGGATGGACTTGCTGGCGCACCGCGAGGCTGCGTTTGCGGTGGAACTGGCGGCGTGAACGCCCCGTTCCGGCCTGTTGCGCTGCGCGTCCGCGCGGCGGATTTGCGCGATCCTGACGAATTGCGACGGATTGAGACGTTTGTGCAAAGCCGCCCGCAAGCCACTGTATTTCATCGCCCCGGCTGGCTGTTGGCCAGTGCTGCGGGGACTGGCAACCGGGCGCATGCCTTGCTGGCCGAGCGCGGCGGAGAGTTGACGGCTTACCTACCGCTGACCGAAATTCATTCGCCGTTGTTTGGGCGGATGCTGGCCTCCAGCGGGTTCGCGGTGGGCGGCGGGCTGCTCGCGGATAATCCCGGCCACGCCGCCGCGATGTTCACCGCGCTGGAAGAACTGGCGTTGCGGCTGAGCTGCCCGGC
>JANMBA010000014.1:0-3285 GCA_031360105.1 Novosphingobium sp. | reverse complement strand
CATATTCATCAGTGCGCAGGTTGGTCCCGGCGCGCAGGAACTGATCGACCAGATAGCCATTCGCGCCGTGCAGCTGGACCCCGTCGAACCCGGCGGCCTTGGCGTTGCGGGCGGCATGGGCATAGTCGCTGACGATCCGCTTGATATCGTCCAGCGTTGCCGCGCGGGCTTGTTCGTGCGGTTTGCGCCCGGTGGGGGTGTGCGCATGATCGGGCGCGGTGGTGGCGCTGGCCGAAACGCCGGGCTGTCCGCCCAGAAAATCAGGGTGGACGATCCGCCCCATGTGCCAGAGTTGCAGCACGATCTTGCCGCCCTCAGCGTGCACTGCGGCGGTGACCGGCTTCCAGCCCTCAACCTGCGCATCGCTCCAGATCCCCGGTGCGGCAGGCCAGCCCAGGCCTTCGACGCTGATCCCGGTGGCTTCGGAAATAATCAGCCCGGCGCCAGCGCGCTGCCGATAATATTCAGTCATCATGGCATTGGGGATCGATCCGGGATCGGACCGGCCGCGGGTCAGCGGAGCCATAATAATGCGATTTTTTGCAGTAAATGCGCCAAGCTGAAGCGGCTGGAACAGAGCGTCGTGCAAGGGAGTTCTCCGATGGATTTCGTTTTGCAATCTTTGGCTGGTCGCTAAGGCAAGCCCATGGGCAATGCAACCACTGCGGCACCGCCGGGGGATCAGCGCTGGAAATGGACGCATTTTGCCGCGTTGATGGGCGGCAATGTGGCACTGGCGCTGGGACCATGGTCAGTCCGGCTGGCGGATACTGGCCCGGTTTCGGCTGGGTTCTGGCGGTTGGCGCTGGCCGCACCGCTGTTGGCGCTGATGGCGCGGGCGAGCGGACAGAAGCTGTCGGGGTTCGGCACCAAAGTTTGGCTGGCGATCATGGCGGCCGGCGTGTTTTTCGCGCTTGACGTGGGCGCGTGGCATATCGGGATCGGCCTGACCCGGCTGGCCAATGCCTCGCTATTCGGCAATGCCGGCAGTCTGGTGATCATGGCCTGGGGCTTGATTGCGCTGCAGCGCGCGCCGCGCCTCGGCGAATGGCTGGCCTTGGCCGCAGCGCTGAGCGGATCAGCGATTCTGCTGGGCCGCTCGTTCGAAATTGACCGCACGACTGTGGTGGGCGACTTGTTCTGCGTGGCCGCCGGGCTGCTGTACGCGGGCTATCTGATCCCGCTGCAGAAGTACCGTGCAAGCCTGGGCGGTTGGTCATTGTTGACCTGGTCAACTTTGGCGGGAGCGCCGGTGCTGCTAGCCATCGCGCTGGCGCTGGGCGAACCGGTCTGGCCGCAGCACTGGGGGCCGGTGATTGTGCTGGCGCTGCTAAGCCAGTTGATCGGGCAGGGGCTGCTGGTTTACGCGCTGAAGCATTTTTCGGCCCTGGTGGTGGGCCTCGCTTTGCTGACTCAACCCGCCATTGCGGTCACAGTTGGCTGGCTGGTGTTCGGCGAGGCGCTTGCTCCGCTCGACTTTGCTGGCATGGCGCTGGTCGGACTCGGGTTGGTTATGGCACGCTCGACGCAGTCCTAAGAGCGAGCTAACCTGCATTTATTGGACTTTAAGGAGAAGCTGCCGTGAAGCGTCTTGCATTCCATGCCGCGCTGCCACTCGCTGCGCTTGTGTTGGCCCAGTTGCCCGCCGATGCAGCGCGTCCAGCGCGCCCGGCCCACTCTGCCAAGGCGGGCAAAGTTGCCAAGGCCGCTGATGCCCGCTTCACAGGCCTTGCCAGCCAGTTCCTCGCCGCCGCCATGCGGCTTTCTCCGGTGGAAGCAACCGCCATGGGCGAGCACCGTTATGACCGGCTGCTGCCCGATATCAGCGCGGTTGGCCGCGCGCAGCGCCGCCAAGCCTGGCAAGGCCTGCTCGGCGAACTGGCAGCGCTGAACCCGTCGCAATTGAGCCGCGACAATCAGGTTGATCTGGCGCTGCTGACCAATGAACTGCGCTACCGTGTCTGGGCCGATCAGGCCGAGCAGGGCTGGGCGTGGAATGCGCAGATCTATAACGATATCGCGGCGGGTTCGCTGTACACGCTGGCCGCCCGCGATTTCGCGCCGTGGGATGTGCGCTTGCGCAGTGCGACCGCGCGGATGGAAACGCTGCCGGCCTTGCTCAAGGCCAGTCGCGGCGAACTGGTTCCGGCGCGAGTGCCCTTGGTTTATGCCCAGACCGTCTCACAGCAGAATGCCGGGATTATCGAAATTGCCGAGGGCATGCTGGCCCCGCATGCTGATGCGCTGAGCGGCGCCGAGCGGTCACGGTTCGATGCCGCGCTGGCCGCGCTCAAGCTGGCGGTGGCCGATCAACAGGTGTGGCTCGATACCGTGCTGGTCCCGGCGGCCAAGGGCGACTTCCGGCTGGGTACAAAACTTTACGACCAGAAAATGAAATTCGGCCTGATGAGCGATATTACCCGGCCCGCGCTCAAGGCGCTCGCGCTCAAGGCCAAGGCCGACACCCGCGCCGAGATGTATGGGTTGGCGCGGCAAGTGCTTAAGGGGCGCACCGATGCCCCGGCAATGCCCCTGCAGCCAACTGCAGCACAGCAACAGACCGCGATTGAGGCCGCGCTCAAACTTTCCTACGCCAAGCATCCGGCGCGCGAAAATCTGGAAAACCGCGCCCGCGAAACCTTGGCCGAGGCGACCGCCTTTGTGACCAAGGCGGGGTTCGTGCGGATGCCCGATGGGCCGGTCAAAGTGATCACCATGCCCAAGTTCCAACAAGGCAACGCGGTCGCCTACAACGATCCGCCGGGGCTGTTTGAGAAAGCCCAGCAGAACTTCTACGCGGTGTCGCCGATCCCCGCTGAGTGGACCGATGTGCAGGCGGATAGCTTCCTGTCCGAATACAACGATTTCATGATCCACGACCTGTCGATCCATGAGGCGATGCCGGGGCATTACCTCCAGCTCGATCATTCGAACCGCTCGCCCGATCTGCTGCGGGCCTATCTTGGCTCGGGGCCGTTTGTCGAAGGTTGGGCGGTCTACGCCGAGGGGATGATGAAGGATCAAGGCTATCTGGCGAGTGACCCGCAAGAACAGCGCCTGTTCCAGCTGACCGTGCTCAAGATGCGGCTGCGCTCGGTCACTAACACGCTGCTCGATATCGGCATCCAGACCGAAGGTATGACGCGCGATCAGGCGATGGCTCTGATGCAGCACGGCGCCTTTCAGGCCGAGCGCGAAGCGGCCGGCAAATGGACCCGCGCGAGCCTGTCGTCAGTGCAGTTGCTCAGCTACTTTACCGGATATTCCGAACATATGGCCCTGCGC
>JANMBA010000444.1:0-1715 GCA_031360105.1 Novosphingobium sp. | reverse complement strand
GCGGGCCCTTGGTGCGGTTGACGTTGACCGGAGCCTTTTGCATCACCAGCGAATAGCCGGCATCAGCCTGGCCCTTTTCGATCTCGGCCATGGTCAGCTCGCCGGAGCGCACCGGATCGCGCCCGGTGTACTTCGAGCTCGCCAGATCATCCGCCATCGCCTGCACTTCGAGGATGTGCAGCCCGCAGAATTCCGCGATTTGTTCAAAACCCAGCGCGGTATTGTCAACCAGCCAGGAAGCGGTCGCGTGCGGCATGAGCGGGGTCGGCTGGGTCACAGGAAATCTCCGGCAAAAATAGATAGGGCCGCCCCTTGCGGAGCGGCCGTGCGCTGTCGCGTCTACGCCCATTCGCCGCGCTGGGCAAGGCCGCAAACCCAATCTTAGGACAAGGCTGGTAGATGCCAATTTCGGTTTCGCTGGCCAGACGAGGGATTTATGTTGCGCCGCACGTTGTTTGCCCTGCTGGGGACCCTGCTGCTCGCCGCTTGTGGACGCGGCGGCGAAGACTTCACGGTCAAGATCGCCCGCCCGCCCAGCCGGGTTGCCGCGGCCTTGGGCCAGATCAGCCTCGACGCGCAAATGAGCACGCTGTTCCCCGGTCTAAAGGTCGAGCGAACCGCTCCGGCTGATGGAGAAATCTATTACACCGTGCCGGGCAATGCCGAATTTCCGGCCGCCATCCACTTTACGCTCGAAAGTATCGAAGACGGCAAGGCGGCCTTAGTTCATGCCGCGATTGACGTGCCCGAGGTCAAGGTCACCTTCGATAAGAAGAGCATGGTGATCAGCGAGACCAAGGTCGAACGCGCGGTGCACGACATCGTCAAGGACATCGGCGGTAAACTGGAAGAAGGCGGCGACACCGTGCACGAGCGCGAGCAGCTGTCGCAGCTGCTGACCGTGCTGGCGGTCGTCACCGATACACGCAATCTGGCGCACGCGCTCGATATGCAAACGCACCCTGAATGGTATCTCGCCGGGCTCGATTGGCTGGGCGGCAGCGAAGGTGCGGGTGATTATCCCGTCAGCCCCTATGGTGACCCCGCTTTGCCGCAAGACCCTGGCGCGGCGGCTCGCCAGCAGGAAGCACGCCAGCAAAACGAAGCGCGCGACGCTTCGGCACCGATGAACGACACGGTCGGCGATTCGGCGGCGGGCGACAATCCGGGCGCGGAGGAGTAAGCACCGCGCATGCTGGCGCGCGGCCTGATCTTGCTGGGTAGCAGCCCGGCTGTGCTGATGGGCTGCGCGTCCGGCAGCAGCGGCGGCGATGATAGCTACCATTTTGAATTGCCGCAGTCCGCTGTTCGCGCGCAAGTGCTCGCGCTGGCAGAATGTCCGTCACCGTTGCAGCGGCTCAAGATTGCGGCTGAGCCGCGCTCGGTTACCCAGCCCGACCGAGATACGATCGTCCTGGCGGTTACGGCCAACGACGCACCGCAGCCGATCGAGCTGCGCTTCAAGTTCGATGAGGCCAAAGACGACGCCGCCCAGTCCACTCGATTGCGCTTTCATTTGACGATCCCGGACGCGGCGCAAGAGCTCGAGCTGGGCCCGGGGCAGCTGATTGCACCGGCTCTGTTCAGCGAGCAGCTCGGTATTGCGCTCAAAAGCTATTTCGAATTGCAGACCGGCTATCAAACCGCGCGGCCGATCGACAACAGCCGCCGGATTGCCAGCAAATGCGCCCAAATCGGCCGTTTGCTCGATGATG
>JANMBA010000334.1:0-2060 GCA_031360105.1 Novosphingobium sp. | reverse complement strand
AACAAGTGGCTGACCTCGGGCGGACTCGGCACGATGGGGTACGGCTTGCCCGCCGCGATCGGTGCGCAGCTGGGCAATCCAGATTCGCTGGTGATCGACATCGCGGGTGATGCCTCGATCCAGATGAACATTCAGGAACTGGGCACCGCCACCCAGTTCCGCCTGCCGGTCAAGGTGTTCGTGCTCAACAACGAATGGATGGGCATGGTCCGCCAATGGCAGGAGCTGACTTACGAAAGTCGCTTCTCCGAAAGCTATTCGGACAGCCTGCCCGATTTCGTCAAACTGGCCGAAGCCTATGGCTGGAAGGGCATCCGGATCGAGGATGAGAGCCAGCTTGACGCGGGGATTCAGGCGATGATCGATCATCCCGGCCCGGTATTCGTTGATTGCCTGGTCGCCAAGGAAGCCAATTGCTATCCGATGATCCCGTCGGGCGCGGCGCATACCGAGATGATCCTGTACGGCGACAAGATCGCCGGTTCGATGGACGATGCCGCAAAGGCGCTGGTGTAAGACGATGATGAAAATGAAACAGCAGGCGTCCGAGCGCCACGTTCTGACCGTGATGGTCGATAATGAGGCCGGGATTCTGGCCAAGATCGCCGGGCTGTTCACCGCACGCGGCTATAACATCGACAGCCTGACCGTGGCCGACATTACCGAGAACCATTCGGTCAGCCGGATCACCATCGTGACGCACGGGCCGCCGGCGGTGATCGACCAGATCCACGCGCAGCTGGAGCGGCTGGTCCCGGTTCACAAGGTGATCGACCTGACCGAAGCGGGCGACCATGTCGAGCGCGAGCTGGCTTTGGTCAAGGTCGCGGGCACGGGCGATGCACGGGTCGAAGCGCTGCGGCTGGCAGATGTGTTCCGCGCCAGCGTCATCGATACCACCACCAGCAGCTTCGTGTTCGAGCTGACCGGCGCGCCCGACAAGATCGACCGGTTTATTGCCTTGATGCGCGAACTCGGGCTGGTCGAGGTTGGCCGCACCGGGGTGGTGGGAATGATGCGCGGGGCCGAAGCGGCATGACACCGACATTTCTGTGGCTGGCTGCGGCGCTGACCTTGGCAACCGCGCTGCTCCATTCAGTTTTTGGCGAAAAACGTCTGATAACGCCGCTGCTGTCACTAAACGAGGGTGTGTTGCAGACTGACCGCACCCGCAAGCTCGTCCGTTTTTCGTGGCATGCCACCAGCTTGCTTTGGATCGTGATCGCCTATGTTTTGGCGTCCGCTGCTCGAAATTTTTCCGCCGCCGACCCGTTTCTGATCGGGCTGATCGGGATTATCCATCTTGCCGTCGGGCTCTTTGACCTAGTCATGACCAAGGGCAAACACGTTGGCTGGCCGCCCCTGACATTGATCGGGGTATTCTCACTTTTGGCTCTCATTTGATCGAACAAGGAAGTTCCATGAAGGTTTATTACGACGCCGACGCTGATCTGAACCTGATCACCGGCAAGAAGATCGCCATCGTTGGCTATGGCAGCCAGGGCCACGCTCATGCGCAAAACCTGCGTGACAGCGGCGTCACCGATGTCGCAATCGCGCTGCGCGCTGGATCGGCGACTGCCAAGAAGGCGGAAGCTGCGGGCTTCAAGGTGATGACCAATCAGGAAGCGGCCAAGTGGGCCGACATTCTGATGATGCTGGCCCCCGATGAAACCCAGGCCGCAATCTGGGAAAATGACCTCAAAGGCAATATGAAGCCCGGCGCTGCGCTGGCGTTTGCGCACGGCCTGAACATCCACTTTGGCTTGATCGAAGTGCCAGGCGACATGGACGTGATCATGATCGCGCCCAAGGGCCCGGGCCACACTGTGCGCAGCGAATATGTCAAAGGCGGCGGCGTGCCGTGCCTGATCGCGGTGCATCAGGACGCCAGCGGGAATGCGCACGACATCGGCCTCGCCTATGCCAGCGGCGTTGGCGGCGGGCGCAGCGGGATCATCGAGACCAACTTCAAGGAAGAGTGCGAGACCGATCTGTTCGGCGAGCAGGCGGTGCTGTGCGGCGGGATCACGCACCTGATCCAGGCCGGGTTCGAGACT
>JANMBA010000332.1:0-2077 GCA_031360105.1 Novosphingobium sp. | reverse complement strand
GTGCGGCCCTTGGGTTCGCTTTTGGAACCGACCCGGTAATAGCTGGTCACTCCGACGATTGGCGCCTTGCGGTCGGTGTGAACGATGACTTGCAGCCCGTTGGGCAGCGTGAACTGCTCGTAGGGAATATCGACCGATTGGACCAACTGGCTGAGCGGCGCGGGCCGGGCGGCTGGCTTGGCGGTTGGGGCGGCCGCAACCGAGGCGGCCGGCGCGGCCGGCGCGGTGGCGCAAGCCGACAGTGCGATAGCGAGCAGCGAGGCGGTCATAAAACGGTGCATTTCAACGTATCCTTTTATCCCCAACACCCGTTCATGCTGAGCCTGTCGAAGCACGCGCGCCGGGGCTGGATTTAAGGCCAAGGCAGTGCGGGCCCTGCGACAGGCTTAGGGTAAACGGGTATGGTGTGTAATACCGCAGCGCAGGCTCAGTTCGACACCACTTCTCGACGAACCGCATGTGCGGCTACATCGGCGCGGGTGAACCATACCGGCTTGAATTTGTGCGCGACAAACAACGGCGCTTGGTCAGCGTAATGCGGATTGTCCGGGCGCGTGGTCGCCGCGCCGTAAGGTTGGATCGATTCGGAATGCACCGTGCCGTCCTTGCCCCATTCGATCAGCATCACGAAGCTGTCACCATGCTTGACCGACAAGCGCCCATCTGGATCGACATTCCAGCTGGTTGATGCGCGCAAGGTATCGCCGCCGCCGTCATTGGGCAGATCGATCTTGCCCTGACGAATGCGGATCACGTCGCCCAGCGGCGGATCGATCCGGCCGAAGAACTTGATCAGATGCGCCGCCGCCTTGGCGAGCGTCTGGCGCGGGTCGGGAGCAGGTTTCAGGTTGTAACTCGCGGCCATCGCATCCTCCAGCACCATTACCGCCAGCGCATCGGCTGGACCTTTGCCGTCAGCCATCAAGTCCCATTGACCCAGCAGCGCCTGCGCCTTGGCCAGCTGAGGTTCGCCGCGCAGATCGAGCTGTGCGATCCCATCAAGCATCAGCGCGACGTAGCCCGCGCGCTCATACCCGGTGTCGAACTTGATCGCGAGCAGCCGCTCGCGCGTGATCGGACCGGGCATCGCCAGCAGCTTGACCGCGCGGCGGCTGCGGTTGGTCAGATCGGTTTCGACCCCCCAGATCGCCGGGATCAGCGCGGGATTAAGCTCGCTGCCCGGCCCGGCTGCAACCAGCGGGGTATTGTTCGAATTGAACAGAAAGCCTGAGGCGGGATTGATCAGGTGCGGGTACGATGCGAACGGAATGGCGCGGCTCCAGATCAGGCTGGCCTCGGTCCCGCTGACCACGCGGCGCCAATCCGGGCCGGGCGTGCGATCCGGAATTCTGGCATTGTACCAGTCGGCGATGTTGCCGGCTTTGTCGGCATAGATGAAGTTGGTGGCGGGCACCCCTTGCAGCGCCATCGCCGCCTGCCATTGCGTAAAGTCCTGCGCCTTGGTGATCCGGTAATATTGCGCCAGGCTCTGGATATTGTCGATCCCGGCGTAGCGCACCGCAAAGGCTCCGCGCGGCGTGACCAGCGCCGGGCCGTGCTTGCTGCGCCACACATCGCGTGGGATCGGCAGCACCAGCGGACCAAACCGCACAGGCAGCCACACGCGCTGTTTGGCCAGCACTTGCCACTGCCCATCGAGCTTGTAGTGGCTGGCATCACCATCCACTTCCAGCTGGTACACATCGATCAAATCCGCGCGGTTGACGGTGTTGGTCCAGCCGAGGTTCTCGTTGTGGCCGAGAAACGGGTAGGGCGAGCCGGGGAAGGTCGCCCCGGCAAAGTGCCAGCCCGCATCGCTGTCGATCTCCAGCTCGTACCAGGCGACCCCGCCGCGATAGGGCTGGTGGCTGTTCGAGAACAGCCGCGTCACCCCGTCGCCGCTGCGCTGTGGACTGATCGCAAAGGCGTTCGACCCCGAACTTTCGGCCACCGCGCCCATCGGCAGCGGGAGCGGCATCGCGGGTTCGGGGACCACTTGGTCACCCCCGCCATGCGCGGAATCGGGCAGCGGCTTGCCGGTCAGGCTCGGCCCGTGCTCGGGCAGCATCGGCTCGCC
>JANMBA010000310.1:0-5696 GCA_031360105.1 Novosphingobium sp. | reverse complement strand
AACCGCGCAATCGCATCGGCGGCGACCGCTTCGTAAGCGTGGCCGATGTGCGGCCGCCCGTTCGGATAAGCGATGGCAGTCGTGATGTAATAGGGTTCGGCCATGGCCGGCGAAGCGCTTTCTGTGTTGGTCAAGCCGTCTCTCTAGGCATGGCCAGCCCAGCCAGCAAGGCCCCGAGTTCCATCGCCACCAGCCCCGGATCGAAATTGTAAGTCGGCAATTGCGCGCCGAGCCGTACCAGCTGCCCATGCGCCTCGATTACCGCGCCGTCGCGCATGGCTGCGCGGCCTAGCTCGGCAGCAACCACCGCGCGGGCCAGATCAATGGTCGCCTGCTGGCGCTCGCGGTCGGGTTTGGCCCCTATTTCCTCGGCCAAAGCCCCGCGCAGCGCGAAATGCTCGTCGCCTTCGGTGATCAGCCGCAGCATCAGGCCGTGCAGCTGGCCCAGGTCCTGCGCGACAAAATCAAGCGCCGCGCCGGGCGAGCCTTCGGCGGCAGCAACCGCGGCAGCGCGGGTTGCGGCATTGGCCTCGGGCGCTTGCTCGCGCAGGATCGCGTCGATCTGGTCGCTCGCCAAGGGCGCAAAGCGCAGCACCCGGCAACGCGAGCGCAGCGTTGGCAAGAGGCGGCCCAACCGATGCGTCACCAGCAGAAAAAACGTGCCCTCAGGTGGTTCCTCAAGACTTTTGAGTAAAGCATTGGCAGCATTTCGTTCCAGATCGTCCGCAGGATCGATGATGATGGCGCGGCGACTGCCGAGTGTGGGCCGGGTGGTCAGGCGGCGCTGGAGCGTGCGCACCTCGTCGATCGGGATCGAGCGCTTGCGGCGATAGGGCTGACCATCCTCCCGCTTTTTAACTTCTTCTTTGTTCTCAGGTGGATGCTCGGGGATCAGGATATCGGGATGGGCCTCGATCCGCGGCTGCGCGATACCCGGTTCAGCAACCAGTTCTGCCGCCGCCGCGCGCGCGAACTGCGCTTTGCCCAGCCCTTTGAGCCCGGTCAGGATCCAGGCGTGATGCATCCGCGCTGAGCCCAGCGCGCTGTTCCATTCGCGCCACGCCGCGTCATGGCCGGAAAGCGCGGTCATGGCGCGGCCAGCAAGGGGGCGAGCGCTGCAACCACGGCTCGGTGAACGTCTTGCGCCGGGCCATCGCCGGCAATCCGGGCGAACCGCTCGGGCTGCGCAGCCGCGAGCGCGGCAAATCCTTGCGCAACCCGGGCATGGTAAGCGGCATCGCGCCCGCCGATCCGGTCAACCGCCGCGCCATCGCGTGCGCCGGTCCGTGCCGCTGCGGTCTGCGGCGAAACTTCGATCAACAGGGTAAGATCGGGCAGCAGCCCGTTGCTGCCAACTGCGTGGAGCGCCATAATCTCCGCATCGCCCAGTCCGCCTGCCCCGCCCTGATAAGTCCTGCTCGAATCGACAAACCGGTCGCAGATCACCCACTTGCCCGCTGCCAAGGCTGGAACAATCAGCCGCTCGACATGGTCCGAACGCGCGGCGGCGAACAGCAACGCTTCCGCGCGAGGGTGCCAGCCTTCGCCGGTGGTGCCCAGCAGCAGGGCGCGAATGGCTTCGGCCCCCGGAGTTCCGCCAGGCTCGCGCGTCACCACGCAATCAATCCCGCGCGAATTGAGCGCGGCAGCCAGCAGCCGGGCCTGCGTGCTCTTGCCCGCCCCCTCGCCGCCTTCAAAGGCGATAAATTTGCCGCGTGTCATGGCAGCAGTCCTAGCAGGCCATTGACGATCCTGTCGATTGGTCCCGCAGCGGCAACAGCCCGGGTGGTGACCAGCGGAAGGGTGTGGGCCGGTTGTCCCGCCAGGTGCAGCTCCAGCCGAGCGACTTGCTGGCCCTGGGCGAGCGGCGCTTTGAGCGGGCCATCGTACAAAATCCGCCCGCTGATCTGCGCCGCTGCGCCCTTGGGCTGGCTCATCGCAAAGCCGCGCGGCACACTCAGCGGCACGTCGCGCGCGGCCCCGCCCTGAACTTTGGCCGCGCCGACTACGTAGCCCGGTTGCAGAAATGCGCGGCTATCCCACGCGGCATAGCCCCATTCGGCCAATGCCTTGGCCGCAGCGGCACGCCCTGGTTCGGTGCCCGCGCGGCCGATCACCAGCACCAGGCGGCGGCCACCGCGATTGACCGAGCCGAGGAAATTGAACCCGGCTGCGAAGCTGTGTCCGGTTTTGATCCCGTCGGCGCCGACCAGCACTCCGGCGAACGGATCGTGGCTGCGCACCAAGCCGCCGCGCCACGCCATCGCCGGGTGCCCGAAATAACGCCGGTAAAGCGCGGGGTGCTGGTCGATCAGCGCGGCGGCGAGCCGCACCAGATCATTCGCGGTGACGTAAGTTCGGCCGTGATCGGGAAACCCGTTTGAGCTGGCGAAGTGGCTGCCAGCCATTCCAAGCGCGGCAGCGCGGGCATTCATCGCAGCGGTCCACGCGTCCAGCGAGCCCAGTGCACCCTCGGCCAGCACCACGGCGGCATCGTTGGCTGATACGGTGGTGGTGGCCAGCAGCAGATCTTGCACGGTCACCTGCTCGCCGCCGCGCAGGTTAAGCGTGGTGCCCTTCCCGGCCCAGCGCTGCGCGGTTGCGGGCTTGACCGTGATCACGGAATCTTCGCGCAAGGTTCCCGCTGCGATCAGATCGAACGCGATCAAGGCAGTCATCGCTTTGGTCATCGATGCGGGTAAAAAGCGCTGATCCGCCGCGCGGGCGTAAAGAATTTGACCCGAGCTGAGATCAGCCAGCAAGGCGATTGGCGCGGCGGTCAACCCGGGCGGAACCGGCAGCAGGCCGAATGCGGCAAGCGGCGCAGCCTGATCAGACGCGAGCGTAGCACCGGGCACGGCCAGCGCGGTCAGCAGCAACGATGCCCGTATCGACAAAACCTATCCCCTGCGCGGCCGGCTGGCCAGCGCGGCGGAGGGCCCTAGTCCGCGCGCTGGATTCGGGCGTCGCTATAGCCTGCGGCCTTGGCCTTCACCAGCGCGGCTTTGCCTTCGGCCTCGGAGCCGAACGGCCCCATCCGCACGCGCCAGAACTTGCCCGCCGGGCTTACCGAACCACCGACCTTGCTGGCGGCGGATTGCGCGTTGGCCCGATTGGCAAACGCGCCGACTTGCACGCTGTATTTGCCCTGCGCTGCAGCGACTGCGGACTTCGCCTCGGGCTTTGAAGCAGGCTTTGATGGTGGACTGGGAGCGGGCGTCGCGGCCGGCTTTGGCTCGGATATACTGTTCGGCTTAACGGGTTTGAACGGCTTGGCCTTGACTGGCTTGGCCTTGACGGGCTTGGCCTTAACCGATGCCGGCAGCGGCGCTGGCGGTGTACCGCTCGCCTCAGGCGTGGGGACAATTGCAAGTACCGGGCGCGTGATACCTTCCTGCTGATCGAGTTTGCGGCCGAGCACCGTCAGCAGCGATTTGGGTGTATCCATCCGCGCTGGCGCAGGCTGACCCATCCGCAACAGCGCGCGATCCTGTTCCACCGGATTGACCCGCCGAACGCGGATCGCAGCGCGCGGCATGCCAACCACGCCAAGCTGCGCGGCGGCTCCCGGCGAAAGTTCCACCAGCGCCTTGCCGGTCATCGGCCCGCGCCGTTCGACCCGGACCAGAATGGTTTTGCCGCTATCGAGCGCGGTCACTTCGATATAGCTCGGCATGGGCAAAGTGCGATGCGCGGCGGTAACCGCAGCGCCGCCTGCAGTGCCCAGTTCGGCATAGCCCACCGCATCATAATTCATCGTGTCCGAAGGGGTGTATATAATCCCGTCCACGCTGAACGGCGCGCCAATGACCATCGGAAAATCCGCAGCGGGACCGCCAGTGCTGGCCGGGGTTTGCCCGGCATCATACGGCCGCGCCCCGCCGCCGCAGGCCGCCAGCAGGCTCAGCGCCGCAAGCGGCAACAACTTTTCAGCGGACAATCTCATCTGCAAGCAACCCCACCGACAATGCGTAGTAGTTCGAGCAGTTATAATGCAGGATAACGCGATAATTCCCGGTTAACAGGAATCCACCATTTCCCTGACCGTCGGGTTCAAACAGCGTGGCCATGGTCTGATCGGCAATTGGCGCTTGCGGAGACAGCCCCAGCGCCTTCCATTCAGCCACCGTCCGCCATGCGGAATGTCGTGCGTGGACTTGGCGGCAACTGGGCGCTTCGAGCTTTTCGGGCAGCGCGGCGCGGTCAAATGTTGCTGGGACCGAGACCTTCACCCCCCACGGTTCGCCCCGCCGCCACCCGGCATCGCGGAAGTAATTGGCGATCGAGGCCAGCGTATCGGCACGGCTGTTCCAGATATCGGCGCGGCCATCGCCATCGCCATCGCGCGCCAGCCGCAAGTAAATCGTCGGCAAAAACTGGGGATTGCCGAACGCACCGGCCCAACTGCCCAGCATCTGACGGCGCGGCACCCCGCGATCCGTCATCTTCAGCAGCGCGATGAATTCATCAGCAAACAGCGCGCGGCGGCGGCCTTCATAAGCCAGCGTCGCGAGCGAACGGGCCAGATCGAAATCACCTTTGACCCGGCCATAAAACGTTTCATGCCCCCAGATCGCCAGCAGGATCTTGCGCGGCACGCCGAACTCAGCTTCGATCGCCGGGGTGAGTGCGGCGGTTTCCGCCAGCATATCGCGCCCGCCACTAATCCGCGCGGCATCCACGTGGTCGCGATAATACGGCCAGAATGCTGGGGGTGAATTGGGCGTGCTGCCCGGCTGCGCCCGGTCCAGCGCGATCACGCGAGGGTTCACAGTCAGCCCGGTGGTCAGCGCCGCAATCGCCGCCTCGCTCACCCCTTCACCCCGCGCCCGCGCGCTGAGCAATTGCAGATAGCCTTGAAAACCGGCGGCTTCGTCGATTGGCTGCGCCGGCAGCGGCTGGACCATCGGACTGGTAATTTGCGCGGTAACAGACCCCTGTGGCGCCGATAACAGCGCTATTGCCAGCGCCAATGGGGCACTGAGCCGGAGGGTGCGGAGAAAGTCCATTGCCCGAGTGTCGCACAGGTGAAGCGATTCGGGAATTGCTCACCGCCAGCAAACCCGCTAGCGGCGCGCAAGAGGACAGGTGGCCGAGAGGTTTAAGGCAGCGGTCTTGAAAACCGCCGTGGGTGAGAGCTCACCGTGGGTTCGAATCCCACCCTGTCCGCCAATTTACGCTGATATTAAACGATAATATTATGAGTAAGCCCGTTATTCCCATAACCGCTCCCCGATAGCAGTCGCGCTAGGGCTGCAATGCGGGCAAGTGATCGCCGCTGGCAAATGCGCCCTGCGCGGATTCCATCCGGAACGAATTGCAGATCAGGCCAGACAAATCGGGGAGCGAATACGGTCCCAATTGCAGAGCATTTTGATACACACCGTACGCGACAAGTCGGAGCGCTCAAGGCTTTGGAATCTCGATAAATTCTAGAACATTTGCGGTATGGTCACTTCTCAATCAGTCTGACTTGCCGGTGTCGCGCGCAAATCAGATCAAATGCACAAGCGTTGAAAATGGCGGATTCCTGCCAGTACGAAGCGCACGGAGCCTTTGCAATCTGCAATTCGATCAGATTTGCGACCAAATTGCCGCCTCTCCCCCAATGCCCAGACTGCAATCAAGCCACTGCCGATGCATGAGAGAGGTTAGAGGCCAATGGCCCTTAATGGCCGATACATTATAGTGCATTC
>JANMBA010000293.1:0-10117 GCA_031360105.1 Novosphingobium sp. | reverse complement strand
GTGAAGGTGATTTGCATGAGCGCTTTCTAGCCGCAGGTGACGCGGCCGGCAAATGCGCCTATGCGCCGCGCCGATGACCTTAGAAATCTCCCGCCCGCAAATTCCCGAACTGCGTTCGATCCCCGATGCCAAGCGCGTCGGGATGGTCAGCCTCGGTTGTCCCAAAGCGCTGGTCGATAGCGAGCGCATCCTCACCCGGCTGCGCGCCGATGGCTATGCGATGAGCCCCGACTATGCCGGGGCCGATGTGGTGCTGGTCAACACCTGCGGCTTTCTCGACAGCGCCAAGGAAGAAAGCCTGGCCGCGATTGGCGAGGCGATTGCCGAAAACGGGCGGGTGATCGTCACCGGCTGCATGGGCAGCGAGGCTGAGCTGATCCGGGCCAAATTCCCTGCCGTGCTGGCCGTCACCGGCGCGCATCAATACGAAGCGGTGGTCGAGGCGGTCCATGCTGCCGCGCCGCCCAGCCAAGGGCCGTTTGTCGATCTGATCCCGCAGCTGTTTGCCGATGACGGCGGAATCAAACTGACCCCGCGTCACTTCAGTTACCTCAAAATTTCCGAAGGCTGCAACCACGCCTGCTCGTTCTGCATCATCCCCAGCCTGCGCGGCAAACTGGCCAGCCGCCGGATCGACGCGGTGCTGCGCGAGGCAGAAAAGCTGATCGCAGCGGGCACGCGCGAACTGTTGGTGATCAGCCAGGACACTTCGGCTTACGGGGTCGATGTGCGGCATGAGGAACGCTTGTGGAAAGGCCGCCCGGTGCGCACCCACATGACCGATCTGGCGCGCGAACTGGGCGGGTTGCGCACGCCTGATGGCCACACCCCGTGGGTCCGGCTGCATTACGTTTATCCTTATCCGCACGTCGACGCGGTAATCCCGTTGATGGCGCAGGGGCTGCTCACGCCCTATCTCGACATTCCATTCCAGCACGCCGCGCCGTCGGTCTTGAAGGCGATGAAGCGTCCCGCGAACGAAGCCAAAGTGCTCGAACGGCTGCGCAACTGGCGCGACATTTGCCCCGATATCGCGGTACGTTCCAGCTTCGTGGTCGGCTTTCCGGGCGAAACCGAGGCGGACTTTCAGTACCTGCTCGATTGGCTCGATGAGGCCCAGCTTGACCGGGTCGGCGCGTTCCGGTTCGAGCCGGTGGCGGGCGCCCACGCCAATGGCTTGCCCGATCCGGTGCCCGAGGAAGTCAAGGAAGAGCGCTATGCCCGGATCATGGCCAAGACCGAGGCAATCAGCGCCGCAAAACTCGCCGCCAAGATCGGCCGCACGATTCAGGTGATCATCGATGAAGTGGGCGCAGCGGATGAGGACGGCGATATCGGCGCAACCGCGCGCAGCCAGGCCGATGCGCCCGAGATCGATGGTGCGGTCTATTTGCGCAACGTCCATGCAGCGCTGCGGCCCGGCGATTTTGCAACGGTGCTGGTCGAGGATGCCGACGAACACGACCTGTTCGGGGTGATTGCGGGTTAAATTGCCGCCCCTGCCGCCGCCGCGCTGGCCCAGGCCCACTGGAAGTTATATCCGCCCAGCCAGCCGGTCACGTCCACCGCCTCGCCGATCGCGTACAGTCCCGGCACCCGGCGCGCCTCCATCGTTTGCGAGGACAGCTCGGCCGTGCTGATCCCGCCGACGGTCACTTCGGCCTTGGCAAACCCTTCGCTGCCGTTGGGGCGGAATTGCCAGCTGCGCAGCGCAGCTTCGGCGGCATTCAGCGCTTTGTCGCCAAACTGACCAAGCTCGCCGTCGATGCTCAGCCGCTCGGTCAACACCACCGCCAGCCGCTCAGGCAGCGTCTCGCCCAGCAGTTTGCGCACGAGTTGGCGCGGCGCGGCGCGCTTGGCCAAGGCCAGCCAGCCCGGCGGCTGTTCGGGCAGGAAATCGATCCCGACCGGCTCGCCATGCCGCCAATAGCTCGACACTTGCAGCACCGCCGGGCCTGACAGCCCGCGATGGGTGAACAGCGCGCCTTCGGCAAAGGTTGCCTTGCCGCATTTCGCCACCACCGGGGCGGAGACGCCCGACAGCTCGCGGAACAGCACTTCGTCCCCGCCCAGCGTCAGCGGCACGAGCGCCGGGCGCGGTTCAACCACTTTCAGCCCGAACTGCCGCGCCAGCTCGTACGCCAGCGTGGTCGCGCCAAGCTTGGGAATTGACGGGCCGCCCGTGGCGATCACCAGCGCCGCAGCGCTCGCCCGGCCAACATGAAACGCGCCGCCGCGCTGCTCAACCGGACCGACCGGCTCGCCCAGCCGCAGTGTCACCCCGCCCTTGGCGCATTCGGCCAGCAGCAGATCGACCACTTGCCGGGCTGAACCATCGCAAAACAATTGCCCCAGTGTTTTTTCGTGCCAGGCGATTCCGTAGCCCTCAATCAGCGCGACGAAATCGCGCGGGGCATAGCGGCTCAGGGCTGACTTGGCGAAATGCGGATTGGCTGACAGAAACCGCTCGGGAACGGCGTGCAGATTGGTAAAATTGCACCGTCCACCGCCCGAAATCAGGATCTTGCGCCCGGGCTCGTCGTTATGATCGAGCAGCAGCACCCGCCGCCCACGCTGCCCGGCTTGAGCCGCACAAAACAGCCCCGCCGCGCCCGCGCCCAGCACGATCGCATCGTAGTGCTCGCTCACTTCACCAGCTCCGCCGCCAGCGCTTCGGCCACTTTGATCCCATCAACCGCCGCCGACAAAATCCCCCCGGCATAGCCCGCGCCTTCACCCGCTGGATACAACCCGCGCGTGTTCAAACTCTGCAAGTCCGCCCCGCGCGTGATCCGCACCGGCGATGAGGTGCGCGTTTCCACCCCGGTCATCACCACATCGGGGTGATCGTAGCCAGGCATCTGCCGCCCGAACACCGGCAGCGCTTCGCGGATCGCGTCGATCACGAACGGCGGCAAACACTCGGCCAGATCGGTCAGCTTGACCCCCGGCTGATAACTCGGGGTGATACTGCCAAACTCCCCCGACACCGTGCCTGCAACAAAATCGCCGACCTTTTGCCCCGGCGCGTGGTAGTTCGATCCGCCTGCCACGAATGCCCGCGCCTCCAGTTCGCGCTGCAACACCACGCCCGCCAGCGGGTGCCCGGGAAAGTCGCGCTCGGGCGAAATATCCACCACCAGCCCGGAATTGGCGTTGAATTCGGCGCGCGAATACTGGCTCATTCCGTTAGTGACCACGCGGCCTTCTTCCGAGGTTGCCGCGACCACGCGCCCGCCCGGACACATGCAGAACGAATAGACCGAGCGGCCATTGCTGGCCTTGTGCGCCAAGGCGTAACTCGCCGGGCCGAGCAGCGGATTGCCCGCCTCGGTGCCGTACCGCGCGCGGTCGATCCAGCCTTGCGGGTGTTCGATCCGCACCCCGATCGCGAACGGCTTGGCTTCGATATGGACCCCCGCCTCGAACAAGGCCTCAAACGTATCGCGGGCCGAATGCCCCACCGCCAGCACCACGTGGCGCGCCTCCAGCCGCTCGCCTGTCGAGAGGTGCAGCGCAGTAATCGCGCCGTCCGTCCGCTCGAACCCATCGACCCGCGTGCCAAAGCGGTATTCGCCGCCCAGCGCCTCGATCGTCTGGCGCAGGCTCATCACCATTGTCACCAGCCGGAAAGTGCCGACATGCGGGTGTGCTTCGGTCAGGATTTCGGGCGGGGCACCAGCCTGCACGAACTCTTCGAGCACCTTGCGGCCCAGCTGGCGCGAATCCTTGATCCGCGAATAGAGCTTGCCGTCAGAGAATGTCCCCGCTCCGCCCTCGCCAAATTGTGCGTTGCTTTCAGGCTCAAGCACGCCTTGCCGCCACAGCCCCCAGGTATCCTTGGTCCGCGCGCGCACCGCCTTGCCGCGCTCGATGATGATTGGCTTGAAGCCCATTTGCGCCAGGATCAGTGCGGCCAGCAGCCCGCACGGCCCGGCCCCGATCACCACTGGGCGGGTTGCGTTTGCGCTGTCTGGCCAACCCGCCGGCGCGGTCACCGGCATCCGGTACGCGGTATCGGGGGTGGGCCGCACATGCGCATCCCCCGCCAACCGCGCCAGCACCCCCGCTTCGGTGTCAGGCTGCTCATCCGCCAGTTCAACGTCGAACGCATAGACCAGCTTGATCGCGCCGCGTTTGCGCGCGTCGTTGCCGCGCCGCACCAGCGTATGGCACAGCACCGCCGCCGCGCTCACCCCCAGCCGCGCCGCCAGGGCAGGCCGCACCGCGTCAGGCAAATGGTCAAGCGGCAAGCCAAGGTCAGAAACACGGATCATCGCCGCGCCTTAGTCTGCCAAAGCCCCCCGCGCAATTTCCTTGCTTTTTACCGCAACGCAGCATATATGCATCGCACATCCAACCGGACCTTGCCCGTGCATCTGCCCCAGCAAGCCAGTTTGGCGCCGCGTGAAGCCTGCCTGATGGTGGGATTGCCCCGAACGCCCGGTTGACCGTTTACCAGCCGCCTTTGTCACGCAGGGTTGCACTTGATGCACCTGTCCAGCCGCGCCGATTCCCGGCGTGTGCCCGGCTATATTTTTGAAAGTTTTTTATGTCTTATTTTACTGACCTTGGGCTCGCCGAGCCGTTGCTCCGTGCGCTTGAAACCAAGGGCTATACCGATCCTACGCCAATCCAGGTGCAGGCCATTCCAGCGCTGTTGCAAGGCCGCGATCTGCTTGGCATTGCGCAGACCGGCACCGGCAAAACTGCCGCTTTCTCCCTCCCCTCGCTCCACCGTCTGGCCGCCAATCCCAAAGGGCGGATGAACGCCAGTTGCCGGATGCTGGTGATGAGCCCGACCCGCGAACTGGCGGCGCAGATCGCCGAAAACATGCGCGGCTATGCCAAGTACCTGAATCTTTCCGTGCAGTGCATCTTTGGCGGCGTGCCCGTGGGCAAGCAAGCCCGCGCGCTGGCCGGCGGGGTCGACATTCTGGTCGCCACCCCGGGGCGGCTGCTCGATCTGATCGATCAGCGCGCGCTCACGCTGCGCAATGTCGAGATTTTCGTGCTTGATGAAGCCGACCAGATGATGGATCTCGGCTTTATCGTGCCGCTGAAGCGCGTGGCCAACATGCTGCCTAAAGAACGCCAGAGCCTGTTTTTCTCGGCCACCATGCCCAAGGCGATTGCCGATCTGGGCAAGCAGTTCATCAGCAACCCGGTGCGGGTGGAAGTCGCGCCGCAGGCCACCACGGCTGAGCGGGTCGAACAGCGCGTTACCCATTTGAACCAAGGCGAAAAGCAGGCGCTGCTCTCGCTGACGCTGCGCGCAGGTCTGGCCGAAGGCGGCAAGATCGAACGCGCGCTGGTATTCACCCGGACCAAGCACGGCGCCGACCGCGTGGTGCGCCATCTGGTCTCCGCCGGGGTTTCGGCCGCGGCGATCCACGGCAACAAGAGCCAGGCGCAGCGCACTGCCGCGCTGAACGCGTTCAAGCAAGGGTCGACCCCGGTGCTGATCGCCACCGATATCGCCGCGCGCGGGATCGATGTGACCGGCGTGAGCCACGTGTTCAACTTTGAAATGCCCAATGTGGCCGAGCAGTACGTGCACCGGATCGGGCGCACCGCGCGCAACGGCGCCGATGGGATCGCGATCTCGTACGTGGCCCCCGACGAGCGCGATTATCTGCGCGATATCGAACGGCTTACGAAAGTGAAGCTGTTCCCGACCCCGCTGCCGGAGGATTTCCTCAAGGAAGCCGCCCGCTTGCCCGCCCCGACCCGCAAACCGCAAGAGCTGGAGCAGGATGCCCGGCGCGATGCACGGGATGCGCGCGGGCGCGGCGGCCCCGCGGCTCGCAGTGGCGGTGGGCGCAGCGGCGGCGGCAACAAGAACCGTTCAACCGGCGGCCAGGCCCGCGACGGCCAATCGCGCGATCAGTATGTCCGCAATGACCGGATCGCAGCGGACCGCTCGCAAAGCCGCCCAGCTGCGCCCGCGCGCGGCCCAGTGTACAATCCGCTGGGCGAAGTCCGGCAGGACGGCAACCAAGGCGGCGGCGAGCGCCGTCCGGTCCATAATGCCGAGCGTCCGCGCCGCGATGCCGCGCGGCCTGCGCACCCGCATGGTGACCGGCCCCACGGTGACCGCCCGTTCGGCCAGATGCCGCGCGGTGATCGTCCGCAGGGTGATCGCCCGCGCGGTGACCGGCCCCAAGGCGACCGTCCGCAAGGTGATCGTCCGCAAGGTGATCGGGCACGCGGCGATCGCCCCCAAGGCGATCGTCCGCAAGGTCCGCGCCGTCAGGGTGGCGGTGGCGGTAATGGGGGCAGCCATGGCGGCGGTAACGGCGGGCGCAGCTCTGGCGGCGGCCCGCGCCGCGGCTGAATCTCGTCCCGATCATGCGGCACAAGTATTCGCCGCATGATCGCGCCGCGTGATCACCGTCACGGCTAACCCAATCCCGACCCGGTATGCAGGCCGGGATGGATTATCAAGCAACCCAGCCGGTCACCCAAAGTGCCGCGCGCCAAGCGCTCGCCGCGCCCTATGCGCTGGTCCGCGCGGTGGTTCGGCGCGATTGGCGCTCGCTGCAAGTCACGCTGGTCGCCTGCGCGGTGGCCGCCGTGGTCACCGCGTTTCAATATCAGGTTTACACCTCGTTCGTGCGCGCCGGTTCGGTCGGGCCGCGGTTTATCGGCGGCGCCGTCTGGGTTAGCGCGGGTTCGATCGAATGCTTCGATTTCCCCGGTGTGATCGGCGAGGACTATGCCGGACTGCTGGCGCGCTATTTCCCCAATTCAAACGTGCGGCGCGTGGCCTTCGGGTTCACCGGCTGGACTTCGCCCACCGGGCGGCGCGGCAATGTCGCAGTGATCGGGATCGATGGTGCGACCGGGCCTGACGGTGCCCCGCTGGCGGACACCGCATTCATGGCTGACCGGTCGGACCTTGCCCGGCTCGATCTGACAGTCGGCGCGGCTCAGCTGGCGACTTTGGGCAGCCAAACCATGCAGTTTGCCGCAGCGACCGACCGGTTGCCGACCTTTCTGGGCGCGCCCTATGTGGTCACCTCGTTCGAACAAGCGCGCCGCGTGCTGCGGATGGACCCTGCCTCAGCGGCCTATCTGGTGTTCGATGGCGATCCTGCTGGCACCGCTGATTTGACGCGGCAGCTGAGTTTCGCTCAGGCCCAATTTCCCGAGCTTACCTTGCGCACCCAGCAGCAGTTTGCAGCCAGTTCATCGCGCTATTGGCAGTTCAAAACCGGCGCAGGCGCTGCGATCCTGCTCGCTGCGGTGCTCGCGAGTTTGCTGATGATGATCCTGCTGGCCAACGGCGTACTGCGGTTTTTACAGCGCTATGCGCAGGATCTGCTCTCAATGCTGGGCCACGGCGCGGGCCAGCGTGAGGTGTGGCTGGTCGCTGCCGGGATCGCGGTGGTGGTCGCGGTGCTGACCACGGCGGCGATGCTGGTGCTGACCCCGTTAATGATCGCACTGGCCCGGCCCTTGCTGCCGTGGGTATCATTCGCCGCCAGTGACACACTTGTCCCCGCCGCCGCCATGCTGATCGCGCTGATCGCAGCGATTGCCAGCGCGGGTAGCGCGGTGCGCCAGTATGGCCCCGAAGCGGTGTTCCGGACGTGAGGGCGGCGATGCTCTGCTCGGCAGCGCTGCTGCTCGCAGGCTGCGACGCCTCGCAAGGCAAGCCCGCTGCGCCAGCACCCTCGCCGTACCGCGCAACCTCGGTGGGGCGGATCGATAGCCAGGGCGAAGCGCGTGAACTGGTCGCGGCGGCGGACGGCGTGATTGCCCGCGTGCTGGTGCGGCGCGGCGATCGTGTCCGCGCGGGCCAGGTGCTGCTGGTGGTCGATTGCGCCCCGCGCGTCGGCCAGGCTCAGGCCGCGCTGGCCAGTGCGCAGCAAAGCAGCGCCGCTGCGGCGCTGGTGCTGGCGGGGCCGCGCCGCGAACAGATCGCGGCGAGCCGCGCGGTTGTGGCGCAAGCCCAGGCCCGCCAGCTAAACGCCCAGCAATCGCTGGACCGGGCGGCGGCGCTGATCGCCAGCGGGTTCGTCTCGCACCGCGATCTTGAAGCCCGCACCACCGAGCGCGACGCGGCCAGCGCTGCCCGCGCCGAAGCGCAAGCCGGACTGGCGCAGCTGACCAACGGAGCGCGCCCGCTGGAACGGGTGGCCGCCGCCGCCGGTGCGCGGGCCCAGCGCGGTCAGGCCCGCGCCGCCAGCGCCGCGCTGAACCAATGCGAACTACGCAGCCCGGTTGATGGCGAAGTGCTGCAAGTGCTGCGCCGCGAGGGCGAATTTTCCGGCGCGAGCCAAGGCACACCGCTGCTGGTGGTGGGCGATATGCGCCAACGAATAGTGCGCGCTGAGCTGGGCGAGCGCGATATCGCCGGGATCGCACTGGGCTCGCCTGCGCAAGTATGGATCGATGGCACGCCCCGCCGCTGGAACGGCCACGTGACCGAACTGGCCGCCGTGATGGGCCGCCGCAGCGCCCGCTCGCTGGACCCGACCGACCGGTTCGACCGCGATGTGCGCGAAGCGATCATCCAGCTTGACGATCCTGATTTACCCGCAGTGGCGGGCCTGCGCGTGACCGTGGGATTTGCCCGGTGAGCGCGCAGGTTCTGATGCTCGATGCAGTGTCGCGCTCGATGATCGAAGGCGGCGAAGAAAAGCGCATGCTGGCCCCGCTGTCGTGCGCCTTTGCGCCGGGCAAACTGCATGTGGTCAGCGGGCCGTCGGGCGCGGGCAAGACCACGCTGTTGTCCTTGCTCGCGCTGGCAGTGCCGCCCAGCCGGGGCTTGCTGCACTGGGGACGGACGACGCTGAGCCAGTTGAACCCGTCGGCGATGGCGGCTTGGCGGCGGGCCAATCTGGGACTGATCTTCCAGACCAGCCGGCTCGTCTCGGTCATGTCGGCCCACGAAAACGTCTGCTTCGGCGGGCAAATTCGCGGGCTCGACGTGCGCGGTGAGGCTGACCGGCTGCTTGACGCCTTCGGGCTGGCTGACAAAAAACGCCAGCAACCCGCGCAGCTTTCGGGCGGCGAGAAACAGCGCGTGGCGATTGCCCAGGCGCTGGCCTGCGCGCCGATGTTGCTGCTGGCCGACGAACCAACGGCGGCGCTGGATGCGGCCAATGCCGCGTTCGTCGCCGATACACTCAAAAGTTATGCCCGCACGCAGGGGGCCACCGTGATCTGCGTCAGCCACGACCGCACCGTCATCGATGCCGCCGATGACCTGCTTCTCCTCGAACGGCCCTAGGAAGACCCATGCACGACGAACGATTTTTCGACCAGACCCTTGATATGATCAAGCCCGGCACGGTTCAGACCGTGGTGCCGCTGCTGATCGGTTACCTTCACAATGCCACAGCCGACCCAGCCCGCTGGGCGGAAACCCGCGCCAACCTGCATCGGCACGCGCTGCATCCGGTCTTGATGCAGGATCCGCTGGCCGCGCACAGCGCCAGTCGGCCGCGCGGCTATCCAGGTGACGCGAGCCTGATCGACTTGCTCTACGACATGCAGCCGCCGGTCGGCGTCAGCGACATGGCCCGGGAGTTCTTCGGGGTTACGGTCCAGTTTCAGGCCCCTGAGGCGGTTCGTCAGCGCCGCATCGTGGCCGAACGTCTCGTCGCAGAGGCCAATGAAGCTGGACAGCGGGTGCTGGTGTTAGCCTGCGGACACTTTCGCGAAGGTGATCCGCTGACCGGTACGGACCTGCGCAACTTCACTTTGGTGGATCAGGATCCCCTCTCGCTCGACCGGGTGCGGGCACGGCATGGTGATGCGATCCAGCTGATTGAAGCCAACGTGTTTCGCTATTTGCGGGACGCTGCCAAACAGAAACAGACCTACGACATGATTTATACGTTGGGGCTGACTGACTATCTCGACACTCGCGCGATGCAGCTCCTCCACCAGCTGATGAAGTCATGCCTCGTGCCCAACGGACGAATTTTGCTGGCTAATTTCGTTCCGCATCACATTTCTGTTGGCTGGATGGAAGCCGTGATGGACTGGCACCTCATCTACCGCGATGAGGCCGAACTGGAGGATTATGCGCGCGAGATCGGCCTGACTGCCAAGAATTTTGGTGGCGCTCGCGATCAAACGTTGCGGCAGCAGAATCGAGACG
>JANMBA010000269.1:0-3557 GCA_031360105.1 Novosphingobium sp. | reverse complement strand
CAAACGGCGCTGTGTAATCGAACGCGAACGTCACTGGGCCGGCCGGCAGCGGCTGCGCGAACACCAGCCGGGCGACCCCGCTGGCTTCAAGCTCGTGCCATTGCCCGGTGAAGGTCCGCCCGCCGGCCATAGCCACCGCTTTGCTGAGCTTAAGTCCGCGGCCGTGCAGATCGACGTGTGCGCTCGGCGTCTTGATTGCGGCGTCGATTTCGACGTGACCCGAAAAATCTTCGCGCGCCGGATCGACAGTCAGATCGAGCCGGTAAGCCAGCGGGTGCACTGCCCCGGTCAGCTTGCCGAGCGGCACCGGCGCCAGCGCAGCGGCGGCTTCGAGCCCCGGGTCTTCCCTGATGGTATCTGGAGTATCGCCTGACAGCGGCGCAGCGGGGGCGAACGAATAGATAGCGGCAGCAAGCAGCAACGAGCGCATGAATTCTCCGGTGGCGACCTTATAGTTGGCTGCC
Organism: Novosphingobium sp.; assembly: GCA_031360105.1. Lineage (GTDB taxonomy): Bacteria > Pseudomonadota > Alphaproteobacteria > Sphingomonadales > Sphingomonadaceae > Novosphingobium. The sequence goes on along the minus strand of JANMBA010000269.1, from coordinate 3,093 downwards.
ACTCAGCCCAATTGCCCGCACAATACAACCGCCCGGCTCGACCAAGCGCCGATCCCACCCGACCAAGGTCGCGATCAGCGCTGCTCTGGGGTTAACGCAGCAAGCCGCCCAGCAAGCCGCGCGCGAACCGCCCGAGCATTGCCCCGCCCAGCGCGGTGCCAATCGCGCCCGCCGCCGCGCTCGCCGCCGAAGCCCCGACGTTGCCGCCCGCGCGCCGCCCAGTCATCTTGCGCGCGATCATCGTCCCGGCAGACGCCGCCGCCGCGCCGAACGCGGCCTTGCCCGCGCGTTCCCACATGCTGGGGGTCGCACGCGGCTGGGCCCGCTGCGCGGCTGGGCCCTGAGTATCGACCACGCCCGCAGCGGCGACTGCATCGCTGGATTTTTGCGCCAGGACTTCGGCCGCCGAAGCCCGGTTGACCGCCGTATCGTACTTGTCCCCAAACGGGCTGATCGACTGGATGATCGCCCGCTCCTGATCAGTCACCGGCCCGAGCCGCGAGCGCGGCGGCGCGATCAACGTACGCTGAACAATCGTGGGCGCGCCGTCATCACCGAGCATCGAGACCAGTGCTTCGCCAACCTTGAGCTGGGTAATCGCCGCCTCGACATCGAGATCAGGGTTGATCCGAAAGGTTTCGGCCGCCGCGCGGATCGCTTTTTGATCGCGCACGGTGAACGCGCGCAAAGCATGCTGCACCCGGTTACCCAGCTGCCCGGCGATTTTCTCGGGGATGTCGATCGGGTTTTGCGTAACGAAATAGACCCCGACGCCCTTGGAGCGGATCAGCCGCACGACTTGCTCGATCTTGTCGAACAGTGCCTTGGGGGCATCATCGAACAGCAAGTGCGCCTCATCGAAAAAGAACACCAGCTTGGGTTTTTCGGGATCGCCCAGTTCGGGCAGCGCCTCGAACAGTTCCGACAGCAACCATAGCAGAAAGGTCGCGTAGAGTTTGGGGCTTTGCATCAGCTGCTCGGCGGCGAGAATATTGACGATCCCTTTCCCGCTGTCATCGCAGCGCAGGAAATCGTTGATCTCGAACGCCGGTTCGCCAAAAAACCGGTCCGCGCCCTGGCTTTCAAATGCCAGCAACTGGCGCTGAATCGTGCCGACGGTGGCCTTGGATACATTGCCATAGGTAGTGGTCAGCTCGCTCGCCCGTTCGGCCACCGCGATCAAAGTTTGCTGCAAATCATCGAAGTCGAGCAGCAACAGCTGGTTGTCGTCGGCCCATTTGAACGCAATCGCCAGCACACCTTCCTGCGTATCGTTCAAATCGAGCAGGCGTGCGAGCAGCAGCGGTCCCATTTCGGATATAGTGGTGCGGATCGGGTGGCCTTGTTTGCCATACAGATCCCAGAACACCGCCGGATTATCGCGGTAGGCATAGTCGCTCAGGCCAAGGTCCTGGGCGCGCTGCTTCAGCGCATCGGCATGCGCAAAGCTATCGCTTCCGGCCATGCAGATGCCCGAAAGATCGCCTTTCACATCGGCCAGAAACACCGGCACACCCTGGTCAGAAAACTGTTCGGCGATGGTCTGAAGCGTCACCGTCTTGCCGGTCCCGGTCGCACCCGCGATCAGCCCGTGGCGGTTGGCCTGGCCCAGCCGCAGCGTCTGCCGCGCGCCATCCGCGCCCAGCCCGACCAGAATATCACCCATGCGCTTGCACTCCCGTCCGAATTTGCTCGATTGAGGCCAGCGTTAAAGCGCGCCGCCGCCATGTGCGAGGGTTTTTGCAAGTGGCGCGTTGCCCCGCTAGAGGTGCGCGCGATGCCCAGTCCGTTTATCTTGCTTGACGATGCCCGCGCTGACGGGGCCAGCCCGGCCCGGCTGTACGAAAACCCGCGCGAAGTGGTGGTGGCGCGCTGCGTAGACGACGTGTTGCCCGCGCTGGAGCGGATCGCTGCCTTGCAGAGCGAAGGCGCGCATCTGGCCGGATATCTCGCCTACGAGGCCGGGCTGGCACTTGAACCCAGGCTGGCCGGATTGGCAGGGCCGCGCAGTGGTGCCGCCGGGCCGTTGGTGTGGTTCGGCGCGTTTGATAGCTACCGCGAACTGGCACCCGCTGAAGTCCCGGCCTGGCTGGCCGGGCAAGCGAGCGGATCTGCCGCAGATCTGGCGCAAATCGGCCCACTTGATCCGGCGTTGTCGGCCGGCGGTTATGCACAAGACTTTGCCGCTTTGCAGGAGCGGATCGCGGCGGGCGATATCTATCAAGCCAACCTGACCTTCGCGCTGGCCGGAGCCTATCGCGGCGATCCCTTGGCGCTTTACGCCGCCGCCCGCCCGGCGGCAGGCGCCGGCTATGGCGGCGTGCTGTTCGATGGTTCGCACTGGCTGCTGAGCTTCTCGCCCGAGCTGTTTTTTGCCGAGCGCGATGGTGCCGCCAGAGTCAAGCCGATGAAGGGCACCCGGCCTCGCGGCCGCGACGTTGCAGAAGATGCCGCGCTGAAAAACGAACTTGAAACGTCGGATAAGGACCGCGCAGAAAATCTGATGATCGTCGATCTGCTGCGCAATGATCTCAGCCGGGTTGCAGTGGCAGGCAGCGTCAAGGTTGAAGATGCTTTCGCGGTTGAGACTTACCCGACGGTCCACCAGATGGTGACCACCGTCCACGCCCGGCTAGCGGCTGGCATCAGTGCGGTGGACATGTTGCGCGCGCTGTTTCCGTGCGGCTCGATCACCGGCGCGCCGAAAATCCGCGCGATGGAGCTGATCGACCAGACCGAACGCGATGCGCGCGGGCCTTATTGCGGAACGATCGGACGGATTGATGCGAGCGGAGACGCGGCGTTCAATGTCGCGATCCGTACACTGCGGCTGACTCCGCAGGAAAACCAGCGTGGCACTGCTGTTCTGGGAGTCGGCTCGGCGATCGTGGCGGACAGCGAGGTCCTGACTGAATGGCGCGAATGCTTGGTCAAAGGCGGGTTTTTGCGACTGGCAGCGGGCGGCGCGGACCTGATCGAAACCATGCGGTTTACCCCGGATGAGGGGATTGCGCTGCTCGAACTGCACCTTGAGCGGATCACGGCCAGCGCGGCTGAACTGGGTTTTGCATTTGATCGCCACGCGGTGCGCAA
>JANMBA010000265.1:0-4173 GCA_031360105.1 Novosphingobium sp. | reverse complement strand
GCCCGCCTCGGCCAAGCGCCCGCGCCGGGCTGGAGCAAAGCATGACCAAAACCTACGATGCACTCATCATCGGCGGCGGGCACAACGGCCTCGTCTGCGCGTTCTACCTCGCCAAGGCGGGGATGCGGGTACGGGTGCTGGAGCGGCGGCACATCGTCGGCGGCGCGGCGGTGACCGAGGAATTTCATCCCGGCTTCCGCAATTCGACCGCGAGCTATACCGTCAGCCTGCTGCGGCCCAAGGTGATCGCCGATATGCGGCTGCACGATTACGGCTACCGGGTGATCGAACGGACGATCAGCAACTTCTTCCCGTTTGCGGACGATTATATCAAGCTTGGCGGCGGGGCAGGTCGGACCGAGGCTGAGTTTGCGCGGTTCTCCAAGAAAGATGCAACTGCCTATCCGGCTTACGACGCGGCGCTCGAAAAAGTCGCCAACGTGCTGCGCGATCTCAGCTTGAAGATCCCGCCCAATCTGGGCGGCGGGCTGCCGGCGCTGCTGGCAGCGGCGAAACAGGGCTGGCCGATGGCGCAGCTCGATATCGGTGTGCAGCGCGATCTGCTCGACATGTTCACCAAATCGGCGCGGTCGTTCCTCGATGGCTGGTTCGAGCATGACTATGTGCAAAGCGCCTTCGCGTTCGATGCGGTGGTTGGCAACTATGCCGGGGTCTCGACTCCAGGCTCCGCTTACGTACTGCTGCACCACGTGTTCGGCGAAGTGAACGGCAAGCTGGGTGCATGGGGCCATGCAGTCGGCGGGATGGGCGCGATCACGCAGGCGATGGCGGCGGCCTGCATGGATGCCGGGGTTGAGATCAGCCTGGAAGCGCCGGTGGCGCGGGTGCTGGTTGATGGCAAAAAAGTCACCGGGGTTAAGCTGGAGAGCGGCGAGGAAATTGCGGCCAGCGTGGTTGCCTCGAACGCGGGGCCGGCGCTGCTGTACAAACAGCTGGTCGATCCGAGCGATCTGGATGCGGATTTCACCCGGCGGATCGGGGGCTTCAAGACCTGTTCGGGCACTTTCCGGATGAATGTCGCGCTTAGCGAGCTGCCCTCATTCTCGGTGCTGCCCGGCAAGGAGCAGGCCGAGCATCACACCGCCGGGATCATCATCGCGCCGGGGATGGATTACATGGATCAGGCGTTTTACGATGCCGAGCAGTTTGGCTGGTCAAAGCAGCCGATTGTCGAGATCAAGATCCCTTCTACCGTCGATGACAGTCTCGCCCCGGCTGGGAGCCATGTCGCGAGCCTGTTCTGCCAGCAGTTCGATCCCAAGGTCGATTGGGACACGCACCGCGAGGATGTGGCCGATCTGATCATCGATACGGTCAATGCTCACGCGCCCAATTTCAAGGCCAGCGTAATCGCGCGGCAGATCCATTCGCCGCTTGATCTGGAACGCAAATTCGGGCTGATCGGCGGGGATATCATGCATGGCAACATGGGGCTCGACCAGCTGTGGTCCGCCCGCCCGGTGCTGGGCCACGGCGATTATCGCGGGCCGATCAAAGGCCTGTATATGTGCGGCGCGGGCACGCACCCGGGCGGCGGCGTAACCGGCGCGCCGGGGCACAACGCGGCGGCGGCAATCCTCAGCGATCGGCCGCTGCTGCGGAAGATTTTGCGCTCGTAGTGCGGCCGCGCACCGCGAAGAAATAGAGCGGTACGGCGGTCAGCATCAGCACGATGCTGAGGCCAAGCGCCTCGCTACCCGAACCCCAAAGTACCCAGCCGCCCGCTGCCAGTCCTACCACCGCCGCGCTGCGAACCACCCCCAGTTTGAGCGCCGCGAGGCAGGCACCGACATAGAGCCAGACGGTCGCCGCCGTGGTCAGCTGGAGCATGAAGGTCAGCGTGCCGGTCAGCCCTGGAATTGCGCCTGACAGGATCAATAGGCTGGCAAACAGACTGGAGAACAGCACTGCTACCGTTGGCACGTCGCGGCCGCTGGTGCGCGCCAGGAACCGGGGAAGCAGCCCGGCACGGGCCATGCCTAGCGGCACTTCGCCTTGCATCAACACCCATCCGTTCAGGCAGCCAATCGCCGAAATCGCTGCGAACGATGCGACAATCACGCTCGCCCCGCGGCCCCAGAACTGCTCGACAAATTGGGCGATGGGGGCGTCGGATGCGGCAACTTCGGTGGGCGGCATGGCAAAGACAATGCCGTTTGAAATGATCACGTACAGCACGCCGGTCAGCGCGGTCCCCCATAGCGTCGCGCGCATCACGTTACGCGCGGGATCGCGCACCCGTTCGGCAGCAATCGCGGCGCTTTCAAAGCCAACCAGCGGGAAAAACGCGAGGGTCAGTGCGGTGGTCAGCTGATCGGTCGCGAACGGCGCTTGCTGGTGTGCGGAAAAGCTGGCGCTGTCGGCCAAGGCCAGCCCGATCAGGATCAGCACCACAGCCACCAAGGGCAGCAGCTTGAGCAGTGTGGTCGCCACCTGAAACCGCCCGGCGCCCCGCGCCCCGCCAAGGTTAAGCGCGGTCAGCGCCCACAGCAGCGCGGTCGCCCCCAGCGCTGTGACGAGCGGTGTGGCGGTCAGCGCAGGCACGACTGTGGCGAAATAACGCACGGCGGTGAGCGCGAGGATCGCGTTGGCCGAAACGATCGCAACCCAGTAGCTCCAGCCGACCAATACCCCTGGCAGCGGGCCAAGTGCGCCGCCAACGATCTCGACAATCCCGCTTGCGCCGGGATGCGCGGCGGTCAACCGCGAGAGGACATAGGCCAATAGCATCGCAGCCGGGATCGCGAACAGCCAAGCGACCACTCCGGTCCAGCCGAATGGGGCGAGCTGGGCCGGCTGAACGAATATGCCCGCGCCGATCATGCCGCCTACTACCAATGCGGTGGCAGTCCAGAAGCCAAACGGTCGTTGCTCGGGATCGCCGCTGACAGTGTGGTCGGTCATGGTGTGATTTTCCCCGGCGCGCCCAACTTTAGGGGACCACGTTTCAGGCCGGTATGCCAGAAAAAATCCGCGACTGGCGGACTGCCCCGGATTTGCGCTAGGTGGCGATGCTATGGCAACCGTCACCACGCAATCCTGGCTCGCCCGGCTCGGCAAGTATCATCCGCGGCTGATCGAAGCGGCCTTGGCGATGAACGCAAATGACGTGCCGCGCGCCGAGCCGCTGCTGCGCGCGCAGCTCAAGGAATTTCCGTTCGACGTCGCCGCGATCCGCTTGTTTGCTGAGCTCGCCGGGCGGATCGGGCGCTACAAGGATGCGGAGAACCTGCTGCGCCGCGCGCTTGAGCTGTCGCCCTCGTTCACCGCCGCGCGCGCTAACCTGGCCTTGGTCTTGTACCGCCAGAACCGTCCTGAAGAGGCGATTGCGCAGCTCAATCAGGTTACCTCCGAAGAGCCCGAGAGCACCGGCCACTTCAATCTGCAAGCCGCTGCCTATGGCCGGATCGGTGAGTTTGCAGATGCCTTGCAGCTTTACGAAACTGTGCTCGGTGCGGCTCCGAACCAGCCGCGCGTCTGGATGAGTTATGGCCATATGCTCAAGACGGTCGGGCGCAGCGCCGATGGGGTGACGGCTTACCGCCAGGCAATCGCGCTGCTGCCCGAATTGGGCGAGGCGTGGTGGAGCCTTGCCAACCTCAAGACGATCAAATTCAGCGATGCTGATCTCGCCGCGATGGGGGCGGCCCTGGCGCGCGGCGACATCGCGGCCGAAGACCGCTTCCACCTCGATTTCGCGTTGGGCAAGGCGCTGGAGGATCGCGGTGCGGCGGACGCAGCTTTCGCGCATTATGCCGCGGGCAATGTGCGGCGGCGCCAGTCGCTTGATTACTCAGCCGATGAGACCAGCCGCTTGACTGACAAGCTGATCGCAGTGACCAGCGCCGACTTCATGGCCGCCCGCGCCGGGCAGGGCTGCGATGCGCCCGATCCGATTTTTATCCTCGGGATGCCGCGCGCGGGTTCCACCCTGGTCGAACAGATCCTCGCCAGCCACAGCCAGATCGAGGGAACCAGCGAGCTGCCCGATGTGCCAGTGCTGGCGCGGCGCGATCCGCGCTATCCGGCGAACTTGCCCGACCTGTCGGCCGATCAGCTGCGCGTGCTGGGCGAGGAATACCTCCAGCGGACCCGCATCCAGCGCAAGACCGAGCGGCCGCTGTTCATCGACAAGCTGCCGAACAACTGGGC
>JANMBA010000460.1:0-1722 GCA_031360105.1 Novosphingobium sp. | reverse complement strand
TATGGCGAAATGTCTGAAGAGGCGCGTCAGACTTATTTCAGCCGGCTCGATTTTGAAGCAAGCGTGATCAACACGATGGGCTTTGCCGGGTACTTCCTGATCGTCGCCGACTTTATCAAATGGGCTAAAGATAACGATATTCCAGTCGGGCCGGGGCGTGGTTCGGGCGCGGGCAGCGTGATCGCCTGGGCGCTGACCATCACCGATCTTGATCCGCTGCGGCTCGGGCTGCTGTTTGAGCGTTTCCTGAACCCCGAACGCGTGTCGATGCCCGATTTCGATATCGACTTTTGCGAAACCCGCCGCGGCGAGGTGATCCGCTATGTCCAGCACAAATATGGGCAGGATCACGTCGCGCAGATTATCACCTTCGGCAAGCTGAAGGCGCGCGCAGTGCTGCGCGATACCGGGCGGATTTTGCAGATGAGCTATGGTCAGGTGGACCGGCTGTGCAAGCTGATCCCCAATCACCCGACCGACCCGTGGACCCTGCCGCGCGCGCTTAACGGGGTGGCCGAGTTAAAGCGCGCATATGACGAGGACGACGAGGTCAAGCGGCTGATCGATCTGGCGGTCCAGCTGGAAGGCTTGCCGCGCAACAGCTCAACCCACGCCGCCGGGGTGGTGATCGGGGACCGGCCATTGGCGCAGCTGGTGCCGCTGTACCGCGATCCGCGCTCGGACATGCCGGTGACGCAGTTCGACATGAAATATGTCGAGGATACCGGGCTGATCAAGTTCGATTTCCTGGGGCTCAAGACGCTGTCGGTGCTTAAAAAAGCGACCGAGTTGATGCGCAAGCGCGAGATTGAGATCGATCTGGCGCTGCTCGCCTGGGATGATGCGCAGGTCTATGACCTGCTCCAGTCGGGCGACACGGTCGGGGTATTCCAGCTCGAATCCGAAGGCATGCGGCGCACGCTGGCGGCGGTCAAGCCGAGCACGTTTGGCGATATTATCGCGCTGGTGGCGCTGTACCGGCCCGGTCCGATGGACAACATTCCGCTGTTCGGGCGGCGCAAGAACGGCGCCGAGGCGATCGAATATCCGCACCCCAAGCTCGAGGAGATTCTGACCGAGACTTACGGGGTGTTCGTCTATCAGGAACAGGTGATGCAAGCCGCGCAGATCCTCGCGGGCTATTCGCTGGGTGAGGCCGATTTGCTGCGCCGCGCGATGGGCAAGAAAGACCAGAAGGAAATGGATGCGCAGCGCGCGCGGTTTATCGCCGGGTGCGCCGAAGTGTCAGAGATTGCCGAGGGCAAAGCGGGCGAGCTGTTCGATTTGATCGACAAGTTTGCCGGGTATGGCTTCAACAAAAGCCATGCTGCCGCCTACGCCTTGCTGGCGTACCAGACCGCCTGGCTAAAAACGCATTACCCGCACGAATTCTATGCCGCTTCGATGTGCTTTGACATGCACCAGTCAGAAAAGCTGGCGGTCTATGTCGATGATATGCGCCGCCCCAGTTCTGCACGCGGGGCGATTGTTCTGGCCGGGCCAGATATCAACCGCAGCGAAGCCGAATTCACCGTTGAGCGCACCGACGATGGCTATCAAGTGCGCTATGCGCTGGCGGGCATCCGCAATGTCGGCGAAAAGGCGATGGACGCGATCCATGCCGAGCGCGAGGCAAGCGGCTGGTTCGAAAGCCTGGAAGACTTGTTCAAGCGCGCGCCGCAAGGTTCGATGAACCGGCGTCAGCTCGAAGGCCTAGCCGGA
>JANMBA010000234.1:0-6132 GCA_031360105.1 Novosphingobium sp. | reverse complement strand
GCCGCCGCTTCGCCCACTTCAAGCAGCGGATTGGCATCGAGCGCATCGCCGATGAAGGTCTCGATCTCAAGGTTTGACAGCGCCAGCAGCTTGATTGCCTGCTGCAACTGCGGCGTCATCACCAGCGATTGCGATTGTCTCAGATCAAGGCGTGGGCCGATGGCCATGATGCCGGTCCGAGCTAGAGCTCGAACCCTTCACCCAGGTACAGACGCCGCACGTTCTCGTCCTTGACCAGATCTTCGGGGCTGCCAGCGAACAGCACCTGTCCGCCATAAATGATGCAGGCGCGATCAACGATGTCGAGCGTTTCGCGCACGTTGTGATCGGTGATCAGCACGCCGATCCCGCGCCGGCTGAGGTCCTTGACCAGATCGCGGATGTCGCTGATCGACAGCGGATCGATCCCGGCAAATGGTTCGTCGAGCAGCATGATCGAGGGCCGCGCGGCCAGCGCCCGGGCAATCTCGCAGCGGCGGCGCTCGCCGCCCGACAGCGCCATCGCCGCACTTTTGCGCAAGCGCTGGAGCCCGAATTCGTCAAGCAGCCGTTCAAGTTCGGAGTCTCTGGTGGCGGCATCGGGTTCAACCAGTTCGAGGATGCAGCTGATGTTCTGTTCGACCGTCAACCCGCGAAAGATCGAGGTTTCCTGCGGCAGATAACCCAGCCCGAGGATCGCGCGGCGGTACATCGGCAGCTTGGTGACATCGACCCCGTCCATCAGGATCCGGCCAGAATCGGGCCGCACCAACCCCATGATCGAATAGAAACAGGTGGTTTTGCCCGCGCCGTTAGGGCCGAGCAGCCCGAGCACCTCGCCCTTACTTACCGACAGCGATATATCGGTCAGCACCGCGCGCTTGTCATACGACTTGGCGATCGAGATCACCTCAAGCCCGCCTTGCGGGATCGGCTGGGCGGCGCTGATGGCTGGTGTCAGTACAGGTGAAGGTGCGGTATCGGTCTGGCTCATGGCAAGCGATGTAAATCCGTATCCGGGCCGGGGCAAGCTTACTTGCGCCCAATTGGCAGGTTTATTGCATGGCACCCTGCGGACTAATGCTTAACAAGGGTTGCTCACTGCGGCTTGGCGTGTTCTACTCAGCTGATAACAAAACAATCGGCGAGGACTGGATCATGGCACGGGCATGGGATCTGATTTCGGGCAAGACGTCAGCGGTCAGCAAGCCGCGCGACTGGCGCAAACGGATGAGCGACAACATCGCTTATGCGCTGCTGGTCTATACCGGCCTGCAGATATTCATCACGATGGGCTCGCTTGAAGGCAAGGGCGGCTCGCTGCTGCCCTATTTTGCACTGGTGATCCTGGTCGCTGCGATCATCCCGGCCTGCCGCAATTTTGAAAAGCGCTGGAACCGGCTGAGTGACAGTCAAGCCACCGATCCGCAGTTCGCGCCATGGTTCCGGCGCGATTTGATCGGACTGTGGACGATCGCCATCGGGCTGCCGTTTGTGGTCACCGCGCTGTTTAAAGGTCTGACTCTGACCTTTGGATGACGGCCTGTGCGGCTGATTGCGCTTTGCCGCACCACTCCCTAGATCGGCCCCTCGCGCCGACGGAGTGAAATTTCCCCATGCTAAGCCCTATTGCCGCTCAAGACCGCGCCGCCGCGCTGGTCGATTTCGCGCGCCGCGCCGGAGCCGATGCGACCGATGCCGTCTATGGCGGGCAATCCTCCGAAGGCGTGCAGGTGCGGCTCGGTCTGCTTGAAGATGTCGAACGCTCGGAAAGCGAACATCTTGATCTGCGGGTGTTTGTCGGGCGGCGCTCAGCCTCGATCGGATCGAGCGACCTGAGCGACGCAGCATTGCATGAACTGGCTGAACGGGCGGTTGCGATGGCGCGGCTCGCCCCCGAAGATGCCTACGCTGGACTGGCTGACGCCGAATTGCTGACCCAAGGTCCGTTTGCCTCGCTCGATCTGACTGATTCGGCCGAGCTTGGCCCGGCGGCCTTGCGCGACCTCGCTACCGCCTGCGAAGACGCCGCGCGGGCTGTCCCGGGCGTGACTAACAGCGAAGGCGGCGGGGCCAGTTCGGGCACCCGCAGTTTCGCGCTGGTCACCAGCCACGGATTTGCCGGTTCATTTGGCGGGACCAGCCGCATGCTCAGCGCATCGGTGATCGCGGGCGAAGGCAGCGCCATGCAGCGCGACTATGCCTATCGCAGCGCGCACCATTTCGCCGATTTGCTTAGCCCCGCAGAAATCGGCCAGCAGGCCGGTGAACGGGCGGTCCAGCGGCTGCATCCGGGACGGCTCAAAAGCGGAACCATGCCGGTAGTTTTCGATCCGCGCGTCGGCGGCTCGCTGATCGGGCATCTGGCGGGTGCGATCAGCGGCAACGCGATCGCGCGCCGCGCCAGCTTTCTGCTGGGCAAGGATCTGGCGCAAGTGTTCGCGCCTGGGATCACCATTGCCGATGATCCGCTTCGGCTGCGCGGGCTGTCATCGCGGCCGTTCGATGGCGAAGGTCTGCCCACGGCGCCGCGCGAACTGGTGGCCGATGGCCGCCTGACCGGTTGGCTGATGGACAGCGCTGCCGCGCGGCAATTGGGCGCTGCGCCCACCGGCCATGCGGTACGCGGAGCAGGCGGCGCGCCAGGGGTGAGCCCGAGCAATCTACACCTTGCCGCCGGATCGCTCAGCGTAGCCGAGCTGATCGCCGATATAGCCGAAGGGGTGCTGGTGACCGAGCTGATCGGGAGCGGGGTCAATGCGGTGACCGGCGATTACAGCCGGGGCGCATCAGGATTTCGCATCGTGAATGGCGAATTGGCCGGACCGGTTGCCGAATTCACGATTGCGGGCAACCTGATCGCGATGTTTGCCGCGCTCATCCCGGCCAACGATCTGGAATGGCACCGGAGTGTCAACGTCCCGACGATCCGCATCGACGGGATGATGATCGCGGGCGATTGACCGATCACCATCGCCGGGCCTAGCCTGTAGCGATGAACGATGCGGCGCGGACCGGGCAGCTAGTAATCAAGTCGGTCTCAACCAAGCAGCGCCCGCGCCGCCCAAATTAGCCGTTCATGCTCGCATCGTGCCGCGCGATGCATTCGAGCACGACGCGCTTAGCGTCTTCGGCATCACCCCATTTGCCGACCCGTACCCACTTTTCCGGTTCGAGATCTTTGTAGTGTTTGAAGAAATGCTCGATCTGCTGGAGCACGATCGAGGGCAGATCCTTTTGCTCGCCGATGTCCGAATAATACGGGAAGGTCGAATCGACCGGCACGCAGATCAGCTTTTCATCGCCGCCGTGCTCGTCTTCAAGGTTGAGCACACCGATTGGGCGGGCCCGCACCACGCAGCCCGGGACGAATGGCGAACGCGCGATGACCAGTGCGTCAAGCGGATCGCCGTCGTCTGACAAGGTGTGCGGGATGAAGCCGTAATTGGCCGGATAGCGCATCGGCGTGTGCAGAATGCGGTCAACGAACAGCGCGCCCGAGGCTTTGTCGAACTCGTACTTCACTGGCTCACCGCCGAGCGGAACTTCGATGACGACGTTGAGGCTTTCGGGCGGGTTGTCCCCCACGGGGATAAGGTCAATGCGCATGGTCAGCGCCTCTAGGCCCGATCATGCTGCGCTGCAATATATTTGCGCCAGTTAGCCAGCTGCACCCGCCAAGACGTTGATGCAAAACGCCAACGCGCCGATGTTGAACAGGAAGGCGAGCAGGCACTGCAGCACCAGCACGCGCCGCACCGCGCCGCTGGTGACGTTGACGTCCGACGCGGCGAAGCTCATTCCGGCGGTGAACGAGAAATAGATGAAATCCCAGTAATCGGGTTCCTTGGTGCCGGGAAAATCAAGCCCGCCAGCATCCTGCATGGCGGTTTTACCTGCGCCATAGAACATGTGCGCGTAATGCATCGCGAAGATCAGATTAGTGAAAATCCAGCCAAGCGCCAAGGTGAGGATCAGTTTCGTGATCGCTGCGATATCGCCTTTGTGCGCGGCGGGCAGCTCGGCAATCATCGCCAGCATAATCGCCAGCGAAATTACTGCAGTAATGAACAGCACCAGCCCGCGATTGGCGTCGTTTTCAGCAGCATGACGCCGCATCTGCGCCGCATTGTGATCGCTTGTGAGCGGCCACAAAGAAACGATGAAGCCCACCACAGCCACATCGAAGCCGATCACCAGCGCGTCGCTCCACTCATCGTGCAGTCCATAATGCATGGCCGCCGCCACGCCCAGCAGGACCGCCATGACCATGACAAAGCGCGGCGGGGCTAACCGCGAGCCCAGCGCGGCCATCAGCCCGGTCGTTGCTGGGGCGACCTTGCGGGTCAATTTCTGACCGGCTGTTTAGCAGGCTTGGGCAGCGCACGCTGCGGGGTCAGCAGCAGGTCAAGCCCGGTTGGCGCTGTGCCCGCCGCAGCCCGTTCCAGCCACGGCCAGCGAAGTCCGCCGCGATAGTCGATGCTGCGGCTTTCAAACCGGTCACCGCGCTGGATCAACAGCACCAGCGGCGCGCCGGTTTTGGCGGCGGTGATTGCCGCCTTGATCCCGTCGATGTCGTAAGCCATGCCGTTGACCGCAACGATCTTGGTACCGCTGACGATCCCGGCGTTGAACGCCGGGCTGTCCCACTGGGTCGCAATCACCTTGCCATCCTTTTCGATCGTCAGCCCGATCGAATTAGTCAGCGCCAGGTTCTTGGCATCGGTCATCCGGGCCTTGTCATAGGGGTTGGGTTCGTCTTTCCACATCAGCCGGTATCCGCCCGCGACAATCCCGGCGAGCGGAGCCGGCTGGGCCGGCTGATTCAGCCGTGTTTCGAGGAAGTTCTGCCAATCATACGCCGTCACCGCATTGAGCGTGGCCGCCACGTCAGCCATTTCAAACGTCAGCTCGCCCCAATCGCCATCGCGCATCCCGAAGAACAGCTTGGCGAAATCATCGATGCTCTTTTTGCCGCCGGTACGGCTGCGGATCAGTTGGTCGGCCTCCAGCCAGATCAGCGCGCCTTCGGTATAATAATCCTCGCCGCGCGTCAGCGAGGCATAGGGTTTGGGCTTGCGCCCCGCGAACACCGGGTCGCTGCCGGTATCTTCGACCGAGCGCCACTGACGACCCGGCAGAACCGAATAATTGCCCGCGTAACTGGCCAACTGGCTCAGCACCATGTCCTTGCTCTGCAGGCCCGACCGCGCCGCGAGCACCAGCCCCCAGAACTGATCCTGCCCTTCGTAGGCCCACAGCAGATCGCCCTGCATCGGCTGACGGTAATCGGGGGTCCACAGCCGCGCCGGGCGGCGGAACTTGCCCGACCATGAATGGCTAAATTCGTGCGGCAACAACCCACGATCAAACTCGTTCTTGTCCCACGAGTTGAAACTGTCAGGATCAAGCTGATTCTCGCTCGAGCGGTGATGCTCCAGCCCGATGCTGCCGATCTTGTCCGATACTGCCAGCAGGAATTCATAGTGATCGAAATGGTTGGCACCGAACGCCAGCCGCGCTTCGTTGACCAGATTACGGTACAGCCCGATCTGCTGGGGCGTAGCGGCAAGCTGCCCTGGCTTGTCCGCAACCACGTTTAACGTGACGCGCTGACCCAGGTCCCATTTGCGGAAATTGGCCCCGGCGAAAATCGGCGAATCAATCAGCACTTCATAATTGGTCTCACCCCAGGCCCAGTTCGTGCCGCTTTGTGTCACTCCATCGAGCGCAGTCGCGGCGGTCCAGCCTTGCGGCAATTTGACCACCGGTTTGACGCGGATCTGGCGGACGTAATGCCCGGCGGGATAGAGGCTCATTTTATCCCATTGCAGGTTGAGCATGTCGGGCGTCATCGTTATCCGCCCCTCAGCGGGCTGCAGCGGGGAGGTGTGGATGAACCGCGCGGTCACGTCGCGGGTGCCTTCGGGCAAGGTCACGTGGAACGCGTTGACTTCAACGGTATCGCGCTTCCACGCCAGTTTCTGACCGCCCGTCTCAAACGAGATCGCTGCCAGTTCGGCCACCGATCCGCGCGGGCCGTGCTTGCCGGGCAACCACTGCGGGAACATCAGCGTCAGTTCGCGCGTGCCTACGGCGACCGGGATGGTCTCGGTCACGCGGTAAACTCCGCGCGTCACGTCAGTCGCGTCG
>JANMBA010000212.1:0-2010 GCA_031360105.1 Novosphingobium sp. | reverse complement strand
GACACCGCCGGATCGATCTTGAACCGGTCGAGCGTCAGCGGCACCAGAATCCCGGCGAGGCCAGCCACCAGATTGTTGATCAGCATCGCCGCTGCGATGACCACCCCGAGCAGCGGGTTTTCAAAAATCAGCCCAACCCCGCTGCCGATCAGTATCCCCAGAGTCAGGCCATTGGCGCAAGCAATGGAGAATTCGCGCACAATCATCCGCCAGGTGTTTGAACTGGTCAGCTGGTTGGTCGCGAGCGCACGGACGATCACCGCCAACGTCTGCGTCCCGGCGTTGCCGCCCATGCCCGAGACGATCGGCATCAGCACCGCGAGCAAGGCAAACCGCGTAATCGCGCCCTGGAACAGCCCGACCACGCTGGAAGCGATGATGGCGGTGCCCAGATTGACCACCAGCCAGGTCAGCCGGGTGCGGATCGTCAGCCTGATCGGTTCGTTGATGTCGCCATCGCCCGCGCCTGACAGCAGCAACGCGTCTTCGCCGGCTTCTTCCTGAATGATGTGGACCACGTCATCGACCGTGATCTGGCCGACCAGCCGCCCGTCGCTATCGACTACTGCGGCGGAGATCAGCGCGTATTTCTGAAACCGCAGCGCGACTTCTTCCTGATCCATCGTCACCGGGATCAGCGCTTGCTCGCGGGTCATCACGTCGGTCAGCGCGATATGGCGCGGGGTGCGCAGGATCCAGCTGAGCGCGCAAGTGCCAATCGGGTGATGCCGCGCATCGACGATGAACACTTCCCAGAACTCGTTGGCGAGATCGTGGCCTTCGCGCAGGAAATCGATCAGATCGCCGACACTCATGTGTTCGGGCACCGCCACGAAATTGCGGCTCATCAAGCGTCCGGCAGACTCCTCTGGAAAGGCCAGCGCGGTTTCGATGGCCGCGCGGTCCTCGGGCTCCATCTGCGCCAGCACGGCCCGTTGATCATGCTCGTCGAGGTCTTCGAGCATCGCCACCGCGTCATCGGTGTCAAGCTGTTCGGCAATATCGGCGACTTCGCCCGCAGGCAGCGATTCGACCAGCAGCTCGCGGACGTGATCGTTGAGCTCGGCGAACACCCCGCCGCCCATCAGATCGGTGATCGCTTTCGACAGCGCCAGCCGCTCGTCGGCGTCGATCAGTTCGAACAGATCGGCGATGTCGGCCGGGTGCAGCGGCTCGACCAGATTATAGACCTGCTCGTCCTCGCCCGCTTCCAGCGCCGCCTGAACGCGCCGGACGTAGTCTTTCTTGAGCGTGTTTTCGTCATCGAGGCGGTCGGTGGCGCGCACGTCGTGTACCGCTTCGCCAGCGCCATCCGCGCGTTCCGCCAAGAGTTCCTCGGGAGTCATCGGGGCCGGTCTAGGCCGGTATTATGCAAAAGCAACCAGTCTGGCGCGCAGTCGCACGGCGAAGGCGTGACATTGGCGCGCGGCTCCCTATATCGGGCTGCAAATTCCATGGAGACACCACAATGGCCGATGAATATCTCAATCTCAACCTCAGCTCGGGCGGCGACGTCAAGATCAAGCTGCGCCCCGATCTGGCCCCCGGCCACGTCGCGCGGATCAAGGAGCTGGTCGGCGAAGGGTTTTATGACGGGGTGAAGTTCCACCGCGTGATCCCGGGCTTCATGGCGCAAGGCGGCTGCCCTGATGGCACCGGCATGGGCGGATCAAGCAAGCCCGATCTCAAGGCCGAGTTCAACAATGAACCGCACGTTCGCGGCACTTGCTCGATGGCCCGGACCAACGCGCCCAACAGCGCCAACAGCCAGTTCTTCATCTGTTTTGATGATGCCAGCTTCCTTGATCGGCAGTACACCGTCTGGGGCACGGTCGAGGAAGGCATGGACCACGTCGATACGCTGCCCAAGGGCGAGCCCCCGCGTGAGCCCGGCGTGATTGTCAAAGCGACGGTTAGCGAGGGCTAACCAAGATCCTCCCCCGCTGGGGGAGGTGGCGCGCCGCAGGCGCGTCGGAGGGGGAGCATCGATCCCCTTGAGCACAGGCCCCC
>JANMBA010000211.1:0-1870 GCA_031360105.1 Novosphingobium sp. | reverse complement strand
ACTGTCCAGCCGTTGCCGTGGAGTTCGGCGCATGAAAAGCTGCTCACCGGGTTTGCCGGCGGATCCCTGCCTACACTGTCCCAGATCGGCAACAGTTGGGTCGCCGAACTAGCCGCGATCGGCGCGATCGAGCCGGTACCGGCGCAGTACGAGGGGCTGCTTGTCGATCAGTTCGCCGGCGTGCTCGACACCAATCGCATCGCGGGCCGGACTTGGGCGGTGCCGTGGTACGTTGACACGCGACTTCAGTTCTACCGCAAGGACCTGTTCGCCCAAGCCGGTTATGCCGCGCCGCCGGAACGATGGGCCGACTGGAAGGCATCGCTGCACAAGGTCAAGGCCTTGTCCGGGGACGGCAACTATGCGGTGCTGATGCCGGTCAACGAGTACGAGCACCTGACCGGGCTGGCGTTGTCGGCTGGCGCCACCATGCTTGATGCGCAGGGCAGCCGGGGCGCCTTTCGCGACGAGCGCTTCGTCACTGCGCTCGCCTTCTACAAATCGCTGTTCGACGAGAAGCTCGCGCCGCTGGCTTCGGCCACCCAGATTTCCAACGTCTGGAACGAATTCGCGCGCGGCTTCTTCGCGGTCTATCCCTCGGGACCGTGGACCATCGGTGACATGCAGACCCGATTGCCCCCTGGCTTCGCCGACAAGTGGGGCACTGCACCCAATCCCGGTCCAGACGGAATTGGTTCGGCCGCGCCCGGAGGCTCCAGCCTGGTCGTATTCCGCGGCGCGCGCGAGCCAGCGCGCGGCTGGGAAATCATTGACCGCTTGCTCACGCCCGAAGCGCAAGTCGAGCTGCAGCAACTGACCGGCGACTTACCCGCGCGCAAGAGCGCTTGGACCGACGCTGGGCTGGCCGATGCGCCGCATACCGCGCCGTTCCTGCGCCAGCTCGAATATGCGCGGCCGGTGCCCAAGGTCCCCGAGTGGGAGCGCGTGGTCAGCGAAATGCAGGTTGTCGCCGAACGCATGCTGCGCGGTGAGTTTACCGTCACCGCCGCAGCCGCTGAAATGGACCAGCGGGCCGACCGCATACTCACCAAACGCCGCTGGATGGTTAACAAGGGGAGAGCGCTGTGAAACAATCCGGACACAGCGCTGAGGCTCGCGCCGGATGGTTGCTGACCGCGCCAGCGCTGGCCGCGATCGGGCTGTTCTTTTTCATCCCGGCAATCGGCTCTTTGATCCTGAGCTTCACCGATTTTGATATCTACGCGCTGGCCAACCCGGCCAACCTGAGATTTGCAGGATTTGAGAATTATACCAGGCTGTTGGGCAATCCCCTGTTCTGGAAGGCCATGGGCAACACCGTCTGGTTCGTGGTGTTCGGCGTGCCGCTGTTGGTTGCGACCTCGCTGGGTGCGGCCTTGCTGGTCAATTCGCGGATGGTCAGGTGGCGCCCACTGTGGCGCGTTGCTTTATTCGCGCCCTATGTGACGACACTGGTCGCCACTGCGATGGTCTGGCGTTACTTGTTGCACACACGGTATGGCCTGATCAACTATGCGCTGGGCGCGTTCGGGATCGGCCCGATCGATTGGCTGGGGGATCCGCACGCCTCGCTTCCCGCGATCCTTCTGTTCGTCACCTGGAAAAGCTTTGGCTACAACATGATGATTTTCCTCGCCGCGCTCCAGACGGTGCCACGTGAGCTTGAGGAAGCGGCGCTGATCGACGGTGCCAACGCTTGGCAGCGGTTCCGCCATGCCGTGTTGCCAACGATTGCCCCGACCACGCTGCTGGTCGCAATCCTCACCGTCGCTGGCATGTTCCAGCTGTTTGCCGAACCTTATGTGATGACCCAGGGCGGCCCGGCACAATCGACCGTCACCGTGCTCTATTTCATGTACGAAGAGGGTTT
>JANMBA010000200.1:0-1942 GCA_031360105.1 Novosphingobium sp. | reverse complement strand
CCGACTTGTCCGGCCAGCGCAATCGATGGATCGCTGTCTTCGGTGCATTCCTGCAAGCGTTGCAGATCAAGCGCGATGGCCGAACCCGAACCGGCGATTTCCAGCACGATCCCGATTGGTTCACGGGCATTGTCGAACTGCGGCGCATCCTGCGCTGCGGCGGCTGGAATTTCTCCCGCCTCCGCTGGCCGTGCAGCGCCAAATCCTTTCCCGCTCATCTCGTTCATCTGTGCGACCAGCCCCATGGCACCAGCATCAAGTGCCTGCCTCTGACGGTTACGCGAGAGCGGTTAAGATTGGCCTAAGTCGAGATTATTTGCGCGCTAAACCAGCGCGAACAAACGCCCCGCAACAATCCCCATCCCGACCGACAGCGCGACCGCGATCAGCCCGTAAAAGAACCCGTCCTGTTCGGCAAATTGCGCCACCAATCGTTCAAAGCCCTGCTTTTTGACCACCACCCGGCTGATCGCCGATGCGACTACCCGGCCGTGGTTGATGGCAAATGTTTCGGCGGTGTAAGTCCCGGTCTGGACCGATGACGGCAGTGAAATCCGCGCCTGATACAGCACCTGCTGGCTGATGCTGACCCCGCGGAAATCCTGCTGATAGAGCCCTTCGCGGCCCATCAGATCGACCAGCCCCGCCGACATTCGCGCCTGCTCTTTGGGGTTGTACGACCCGATTGGCGACAATTGCAGCCACGGCAGGCCCAGCTCATAAATCGCCGCAGTTTTGTCATCGACGATGGTGGCGATCGGCTTGGACGAAGCGACTGCGAAAAAGGTCGGGGCAGAGCGGAATTCGGCGCTGTCGGCGTTGACCCAGATGCCCGCGATCCGGCTCTTTTCGCGCAGCACGATCGAGCGGGTCGGGCCTTTGAGCACTACCACAATATCATAATCCTGCCCGGCGCGGGTGCCATCGGGGGTCAGGATCGCGCCGAACAGCAGCAGCTCGGTCCCGCGAAAACCCTGGCGGACTTGCACTTCGTGTTGCGATACTTCGGGCACCAGGATCGGATCACGCGCGGCGGAAAGCAGCAGCAGCGCGAACAGGACGAACAGCCGCTTCACGACGGCGTCACCGAATAAATCTCGTCAGGCCGCCAGCCCAGCCCCAGCGCCATCCGCGCCGCCACCACCAGCACGATCGCGGCAAGGATAAACCGGAGCCGTGCCGCTGGAACTTTCTGCGCCAGTTGCGCGCCGATCTGAGCGCCCGAAACCGAACCGATCAGCAGCAGCACCGCCAGCACGATATCGACCGCCTTGGTGGTCAACGAATGCATCATCGTGGTCGCCATGGTCACGAACAGGATCTGGAACAGCGAAGTGCCGACCACGACATTGGCGCTCATCCCCAGAATGTAGAGCATCGCCGGAACCAGCACGAACCCGCCGCCAATCCCCATCAGCATCGTCAGCGCGCCCGTCAGCACGCCCAGCAGCAGCGGCGCCAGCGGCGAAATATAGAGGCCCGAGCGATAGAACCGCCAACGCAGCGGCAGGCTGGCGACCATCGGGTGATGGCGGCGTTTGCGCGCTGGCACCGGCACGCCGGCTTTCTGCGCCTTGAGCGTTTGCCAGCTTTCGCGCGCCATCAGCGAGCCGATCGAGCCAAGCAGCACCACATAGAGGATGTTGATCACTACATCGATCTGCCCCCACGCCTGCAATAAGCTGAACAGCACGGCCCCCAGACCGGTCCCGATAATCCCGCCCGCGACCAGCACCGCGCCCATCTGATAATCGACTCCGCCGCGCCGGGTATGAGCAAATACGCCCGAAACGCTGGCCCCGGTCACCTGGCTAGCCGCTGAAGCGGCGGCGACGGTGGGGGGGATGCCGTAGAAGATCATCAGCGGCGTGGTCAGGAATCCCCCACCAACCCCGAACATGCCCGACAAGATGCCCGTCAGCGCGCCCAGCGCGACGATAAC
>JANMBA010000168.1:0-3597 GCA_031360105.1 Novosphingobium sp. | reverse complement strand
CAACGTGTTCCTCAATGTCGTTGTCGTCCGCCCGTTCGGGATTGTCGGGCTGGCTGCGGCAACGGCCAGTTCGGCCAGCCTAAACTGCCTGTTGCTGTATATCGTCCTGCACCGGCGCGGCTGGTTCCATTTTACCGGGGCACTGGCGGGCAAGATCGCGCGGCAATTGCTTGCCACCCTGATCATGAGCGCGGTGCTGTGGTGGCTCGTGCCGCAATTTGCGGCCCGCTATGGCGGATCGGTGGTGGAGCGCGTCTGGTCGATCTCGCTGATCGTTGGCATTGGGCTAGCCGTATTCTTCACCGCTGCCTTCGTGGTCGGCGCGCTCGACAAAGATCTGCTCGGGCAGCTGCGCCGCCGCCGCCCGCCGCCCTCCAAGGCGGATGACGATATCCTCAAAGTAGAGTAGCGCCCCTCGCATGCGTATCGTTTCCGGCATCCAGCCCACGGGCAACCTTCATCTCGGCAATTATCTGGGCGCGATCCGCAACTGGGTGCGGATGCAGGATGAAGTGGCGGCAAGCGGCGGGCAGAGCCTGTATTTCCTCGCCGATCTGCACGCAATCAGCCAACCGCATGTGCCCGGTGAATTGGCTGCAAATTGCCGCGAAATGGTCGCAGCGCTGCTCGCCTGCGGGATCGATCCGGGCAAGTCAGTGCTGTTCAACCAGGCGCAGGTTCCCCAGCATGCCGAGTTGCAATGGTTGCTTAACGGCACCGCCCGAATGGGCTGGCTGAACCGCATGACCCAGTGGAAAGACAAAGCGGGCAAAAACCGTGAAGGCGCATCAGTCGCGCTGTTCACGTACCCGGTGCTGCAAGCCGCCGACGTGCTGCTGTATCAGGCGACGCATGTGCCCGTGGGCGATGACCAGAAGCAGCACCTGGAACTCGCGCGCGACATTGCCCAGAAGTTCAACAACGACTTCTGCGCTGACGCTGCGCCGGTGTTCACCCTGCCCGAACCGATCATTCCGCCGGGCGCCGCCCGGATCATGAGCCTGCGCGATGGCAGCGCCAAGATGAGCAAGAGCGATCCATCGGACATGAGCCGGATCAACCTGATCGATGATGCCGACACGATCATGGCCAAAGTGAAGAAAGCCAAGACCGATCCCGAACCGCTGCCATCGGAGGCGGGCGGCCTCGAAGGCCGCGCCGAAGCGGCCAACCTGGTTGGCATCTATGCCGCGCTGGCCGAGACTGACGTGGCCGCCGTGCTCCGCGAATTTGGCGGCGCCGGGTTCGGCAAATTCAAACCTGCGCTGGGTGAACTGCTGGTCACCAAGCTAGCGCCGATCAATGCGCGGTTTGTCGATCTGTGCAGCGATCATGCCGCGCTGGACGCGGTGCTGCACAACGGCGGCGCTCAGGCCCGCGTGCTGGCCGCGCCAACGCTTGAAGCGGCCTATGCGGCGCTTGGGCTGATGCACGGCTGAGACTATCGTTTGATACAGCCGCCATTCAACCGCGATTAAGCGAGCTTGGCGTAATTCCCGATCAATCCTACTCTTTTGCTGCACCGGGCGCGAGTCGCGCTGGTTCGGCTACACAGGAAACCGGGTCGATGGCTTATACTGAAAACACCGTTCGAATGATCAAGGCCACAGCAGCAGCATTGCTGGTGACCGGATTGGCCGCTTGCGCCACGCCGTTCAACGCCAATGTTTCGCGCTATTCGGCGCAGCTCCCCGCGCCGCAGGGGCAGACCTTCGCGATTGTCGCAGCGGATAGCGCGCTGTCTGGCGGGCTGGAATTCTCACAATATGCCAATCTGGTCGGGATGAAAATGCAGGCGCTGGGCTACAGCCCGGCCGCCAGCCCAGCCACTGCCGACATGATCGTGCGGTTTGATTACGGGGTCGACAAGGGCCGCGAACAGGTCCGCACGACCGGGTTCTCCGATCCGTACTGGAGTTCGTGGTACGGGCCGCGCCGCGGTGCATACTTCGGCAGCGGATACGGGGGCTATGGTGGCTACGGCGGGTATGGCCGCGGCTACAATTCGTATCGTCCCGGCGGCGCCTGGGGTTACGGATTGTACGATCCGTGGTTCGATCAAGGTTATGAAAGCTACACCGTGTTCACTAGCGGCGTCTCGATGAAGATCGATCGTCGTGCCGATGGCCAGCGTCTGTTCGAAGGCCGGGCCGAGGCCGCCTCGATGTCGAACCGCTTGCCCTATCTGGTGCCCAATCTGGTCGAGGCGCTGTTCACCGACTTCCCCGGACGCAACGGCGAAACGGTGCGGATCTCGGTCGCACCAGAGAAGAAACGGCGCTGATTTCTGCGCAGTGCAATCGAACAAAGGCGGGTCCGGCAACGGGCCCGCCTGCTTCGTTACGCTCAGCTTTCCAGTGCGAACAACCCGCCGGTTGAGCCGAAGCCGCCTGCGCCGCGCGCGGTTTCATCCAGGTCTTCGACTGCCAGCCAAGTGGCGCGGGTTACCGGGGCCAGCACCAGTTGCGCGATCCGGTCACCCCGGCGAATTTCAAACGCGGCCTGGCCGTGATTGATCAGGATCACTTTAAGCTCGCCGCGATAATCCGAATCGATCGTGCCGGGGGTGTTGGGCACGGTAACCCCATGCTTCAGCGCCAGTCCCGAGCGCGGACGGACCTGAATTTCATAGCCCGGCGGGATTGCAATCGCGACCCCGGTGGCCACCGCGTGCCGCGAGCCCGGGGCGAGCGTCAGGTCTTCGGCGGATAGCACATCCATCCCGGCAGCCCCGGCGGTGGCATAGCCGGGCAAGTCCAGCCCCGCACCGTGCGGCAAGCGCTTGACCAGCACCGGAACCTCAGGAGGCGTCGGCTTTTTCCCGTTCGGCTGTTTGTCTGGCAAGGGCATCGGCAATCCTTTCGACCAGCGCTTCGGCCACGCGATCCTTTGCCATTTCGGGCAGCGTTTCGACAGTCTTGGCGGTAATGATATGCACCGCGTTAACCTCGCCCCCCATCACGTCTCCGGACACGTCGTTGGCGACGATCCAGTCGGCGCCCTTGCGCTTGCGCTTGTCCTTGGCGTTTTCGAGCACCTTTTCCGTCTCCGCCGCAAAGCCGACCACCAGCTTGGGCCGCTTTTCGCTGACTGCGACCATCGCCAGAATATCGGGGTTTTCGGTCAACCGCAGCGCTGGCGGGGCCGACCCGCGCTTTTTCATCTTTTGGCTAAGCTCATCCGTGCTGCGCCAATCGGCCACCGCGGCGACCATCACCGCCACATCGGCGGGCAGCGCCAGCTTGACCGCATCGGCCATCTGCCGCGCGGTTTCCACATCAATCCGGTCCACCCCCGGCGGGGTCGGCAGCTGCACCGGCCCGGCGACCAGCGTGACCTGCGCCCCGGCGCGCGCCGCCGCGGCAGCGATGGCAAAGCCCTGTTTCCCCGACGAGCGGTTGGCGATGTAGCGCACCGGATCGATCGGCTCGTGCGTTGGCCCGGCGGTGATCAGCAGGTGGCGGCCGGCAAGCGGCCTGTCTTCGGGCTTCACAAACACGTCATCGCCGGCAAAGTCGGGCTGGCCCTCCAGCGGGTCGGCCAGAAACGGGTCGCCCAGAAACGCCTGGGGCGCGGCATCGGGATCGTCCTTGACCA
>JANMBA010000126.1:0-4893 GCA_031360105.1 Novosphingobium sp. | reverse complement strand
TGATCACGAAGTGCTCGGCCACACTGCGGGCAAGATGCGCAAGAACCGCATTCGCGTGCTGGTGGGCGATGAAGTGCTGGTCGAATTGACCCCTTACGACCTGACCAAGGGCCGGATCACCTATCGCTTCATGCCTGGTCGCGGCGGCCCTGGCCAGTTCGGTTAAATCCGGGCCTGCGTCGGCTTAGCGTGTCGCCGCAGCGTGACGGCACCCCATGACTGAATTCAACCTTATCCTCGCCTCTGGCAGCCCGCGCCGCCGCGAACTGATCGCACGGCTGGGGATCGTGCCGCGTGCGATTGTCGCCGCCGATATCGACGAAAGCCCGCTCAAAGCCGAAGTGCCGCGCGTTTATGCGGTGCGGATGGCGCGCGAAAAAGCGCTCGCGGTGGCAGAATGCGAAGCGTTCGTGCTGGCTGGCGATACCGTGGTGGCGCTGGGCCGAAGGATCCTGCCCAAAGCCGAAGACGAGGCCGCCGCGCGGCGCTGCCTCACGCTGATGTCAGGCCGCCGCCACCGCGTGCTCTCGGCGCTGGCGCTAAAATATCCCGACGGCACTCTGCGCGAGCGTGTGTCTGAAACAATCGTTCGGTTCAAGCCGCTGTCGGCGGCCGAAATCGACGCCTATATCGCGGGCGGCGAATGGCATGGCAAGGCTGGGGGCTATGCCATTCAGGGCAGCGCCGAAGGGTTGATCGCGTGGATATCGGGCAGCCATTCCGGCGTCATGGGGCTGCCGCTGTTTGAAACCCGCGCGCTGCTCAAGGCGGCCGGGTTTCCCCTTGGCTGAGCGGCCAGACGGTTGGCCAAATGGCTGGAGCGCCGAGCAAGGCATCGGCGAGGACCGCGCTTTGTTGGTCAGAGGCGGCGCGGTGCTGGCAGCGCGTTTGCAGGTCCACGGTGCATTGGCGGCGGGCGAAGTGGCCGATGCTGTGCTGACCGCGCGGCAAACCGGATCGAAGCGCGGCACCGCGCGGCTCGCCTCGGGCGAGGAAGTGCTGGTCACCGGACTGCCGCGTGAGGCCAGCGAAGGTGCGCCGCTGCGCTTAATTGTAACCCGCGCGGCGATGGCTGAAACCGGGCGGTTAAAGCGCGCGCAGGCCCGCCCGACCGAACAAGCGCCCCGCCCCGCCCCGACGCTGGCCGAAGCGCTGGATGCCCGCGTGGTCCGTCAGTTCCCGACCGGGCTGTGGGAAGACCTGTTCGCCGAAGCGTGGACCGGCGCGGCGGACTTTGGCGGCGGATCGCTGGCTATTACCCCCACCCCCGCGCTGACCGTCATCGACATCGATGGCACCCTGCCCTCACGCGAACTGGCGCTGGCGGCCATCCCGGCAATTGCCGCGGCTTTGGCGCGGCTCGATCTGGCCGGGTCTATCGGGATCGATTTTCCGACGCTTTCGGCCAAGACTGATCGCCAGGCTGTCGATAACGCGCTGGCCGCTGCGCTGGACGATTGGCCGCACGAGCGCACTGCGATGAACGGGTTCGGCTTCGTCCAACTGGTCGCGCGGCTGGAGCGGCCTTCGCTGCTGCACACGCTGGCGGCTGACCGCGTCCGCGCCGCCGCCCGGCTATTGCTACGCCGGGCTGAGCAAGTCGCCGAACCCGGCCTGCTGCTGCTCACCGCGCACCCCGCAGTGCGCCGCGCAGTGAGCGGCGATTGGGAAGCCCAACTCGCCCGCCGCAGCGGGCGGCTGTTGCGCTGGGAAGAAGCGCCCGGACTTGCACTCGATGGCGGTTTCGCGCAGGCAGTGGCGGGATGACCACCACCCGCAAGTGCCCGATTTGCCGCAAACCGCGCAGCGCCGAATTCACGCCGTTCTGCTCGCCCCGCTGCAAAGACCGCGATCTGGTGCGCTGGCTTGACGATGGGTATGCCTTGGCCGGGCCGCCAGTGGCTGACGAGGACGAAGACGCCGAGTAGCAGGCGCCATAAGGCCCTTGCCAACCAGCCAAGGCTTCGCCATATGCGCGCTTCCAGCCGCCCGGTGAGCCTGTTTCAGGACCGCCGGGCAGCCTGCCCGGGTAGCTCAGTTGGTAGAGCAGCGGATTGAAAATCCGCGTGTCGGTGGTTCGAATCCGCCCCCGGGCACCAGCAGCCTATCCACCGACGCTCGCTGAAGCTTGAAAAAACCCCTGAAATCTGCCAATATTACCGTTGGCTTGCCGACAACCCCACTTCCTCCGGTGCGGCCTGAGCAAGCTAGACCCCCTTGGTCAGATTACACCCGACCTGGCGATACTGCCAAGATGGTAGGCGCTGGGCTTGGGAGTGCGGGCGAACGTCTCAAAATCGACATGGACCAGTCCGAAGCGCTCCCCATAACCACGGGTCCATTCAAAGTTGTCGAGCAGCGACCAGCAGATGTATGAATGGACAGGAATTCCATCGTCAAGGCACGCCCGCACTTCGGTCAAGGCCTGGTCGAGAAAGGCCACGCGCCGCGTATCGTCGTCGGTGCAAATACCGCTTTCCGTGACATAGATCGGCCGCCCGATCCGCTCATGCGCGAAGCGAATCGTGCCGCCCAAAGCTTGCGGATAGAATTCATAATGTGCACCGGTAAGCTCGGCGTTCGCGGGCGGCGGGAGACGGCCCGCAGGTCCGACCAGGACCCGGGAATAGGTCTGCACACCGATAAAGTCCGCTTGCCGTGCAGCGGCGAGCCACGGCCCGTAGAGCAACTCGATCATCGCTTCCGCCTGATTATCATCACCAACGCCCTGCACGTCCTGCATCGTCAACGTGAGACCGACCGGGAAGCTGCCCGGTCCTGCCTTCATTGCCGTCATCGCTTTTGCGTGGGCATCCAGCATGACCGGTTCACTCGTTGCGACCGGCGCGAACAACAGTGAAGAAAAGCGCTCTGATCCGCAGGCTTGCGCGCAGGCGGCTAGCATCGCGTTGACTTTGCCGGACATATCGGCCCGGCCGCTGCGCAGCAAGCCGAGCAGGCGCTGGATATTGGCTTCGTTGAACGTCGTGGCATAGGCAATGAGATCGCCGAGGCGGGCCGTCGATGCTTCCGCAAAACGCGCGAACAAATCCGCGCCGTCCGGCACCTCGAAGCCGCCGCGCGCTGCAAACCAGCGCGGCACGGTAAAATGGTTATAGGTGACCATGGGCTTCAGTCCGCGGCGATGACAAGCCTCCAGCACGCGCGCGTAGTGGTCAAGTTCGCTACCAGCGAAAACGCCTTGCTCGGGTTCGATGCGGGCCCACTCGATGCCCAAACGATAGCAATTGAACCCCAGATCGGCAGCAATCGCGATGTCTTCTTCAAAGCGATGATAGCTGTCGCATGCGGCATGCGACGGTTCGAGGTAAACCGATGGACTGACCGATTCGCACAACCAGGCATCAGAATTTGTGTTGTTGCCCTCGCTTTGATGCGCGGAAATGGCAGTTCCCCACAA
This sequence comes from Novosphingobium sp., assembly GCA_031360105.1. Lineage (GTDB taxonomy): Bacteria > Pseudomonadota > Alphaproteobacteria > Sphingomonadales > Sphingomonadaceae > Novosphingobium. The sequence goes on along the minus strand of JANMBA010000126.1, from coordinate 1,472 downwards.
GAAGCCTTCGGGAACGGGACGGGGCAAGCTTATCCTCCTTTAAGACTTGGGTTCGGGCAAGGCGCACCGAGTCCGGGATAAAAACCGCGCATCATTTCGGAGAGCAGCCGCAAGGCGCGCTGCACGCCGTCCCGATGGTTCATAAATGTTGCCTCGATCACCACGCCGCGCACGGCCGCGACATAGAGTTCGTGAATCGCTGCAGCATCGGGATGGGGTTCAATCCCGGCGGCCCGAACGCGCTCGCCGCTCCACTTTTGCGAGCGTTCATCGATGGCACTTTGCAGTTCGCGCAGTCGCTCAGCCAAGCCGGGGTCGGCGCGCGACGCGAGCATGAGGTCGGTCTTGGCTGGAAACTGGTGAGTCATTGCGCCGCGACTGACCCCCGCCTCGGTTGCCACAGTCGAGACGGTTGTGGCGCTGTAGCCGGTCCGGTGCAGACAGGCGATTGCAGCTTCGATCAGTTTCATACGCGCGCCAACTTGGACCAGTACCGGCGGAAAGCCAAGGCTGAAGTCACCAAAGATCGGCGAAACCAGCGGATTGGTCAGGTCGGCATTGGGAGCATAAGATTGGCGTGCAACCACGAAGACCGACGCATCAAGATAGTCAGCTGCGGCAAGCGTACCCGTCTGATTACCGCACCCGATCGTGCTGGCCAGACAATTACAGTTGGCGTTCCCACGACCGTCAACGGTGCAATTCTGTTCCAAAGCGGCGCGAATGTCGCACTGTCGCTGTCATGGGACGTAGTCGCGCATGATCGTCCCGCCATCGAGCTTCATGGTACGCACGGGGTCGATGCAGGCGGCGAAGGGATCCCTCCGGGGGCCTATCAACCTGGTCATCTGCTACCGGGCGCGTAAGACCCAACCGCAGTAATTGTACGGCTGAACGAACCGTTTCTGCGGATCGAACCGGACGAGGCGTCGGGGCAGGTCGGCAACGTCTGCTTTGCCGAAGGTTTGGTCACTTTCGGCGGGTCATGGTGGCTGTATGTCGGACTTTCGGATTCGCGCTTGGGCGTGGCTGTGTCTGCGGTATCTGCCAAATAGGCCAAGCAAGACTCCGATGGTCGCTTCCCGATCTGGACTTGCAGCAGGTTTGAACCGCCCTAGCCTTTAACCGCGCTCCATGCTGCCAAGGCCCGGGTCCGCGCATCGGCGTGACCGATCAGCTTGGCCGGATAACCGCGCACCGGCAGGACCGGATCGTGAATATCTGCATCAGACAAATGCGCCAGTTCGGGCACCCATTCGCGAATATATGCGGCGGCATCGAATTTGGGCGATTGGGTCAGCGGGGCCATGATCCGCACGAACATCTGCGCGTCGATCCCGCTGCCCGCGCTCCACTGCCAATTGACCGCGTTCGAGCCGTAATCGGCATCGACCAGCGTATCCCAGAACCACTGCTCGCCGCGCCGCCAATCGATCAACAGGTGCTTGATCAGGAACGAGGCGGCGATCATC
>JANMBA010000077.1:0-9690 GCA_031360105.1 Novosphingobium sp. | reverse complement strand
CGAACAGGCGGACAAAATGCTCGCGCATCGTTTGGACCGAGCCATTGGTACGCGGCCAAGCTCGCGCCGCCAATTGTCCGATCGCCGCGGCCAAGCCAGCTGGGTTCGCTGCGCGATAGGTCAAACCACAGCCGTTCGCCGCATGGTCGGCCGCACCGCCGCGATCGGGCACGATCACCGGAACGCCGCTGGCCAGGGCCTCGGCCGTCGCCAGCCCGAAGGTTTCGGCATCACCGCCGTGGATCACTGCATCAGCGCTGGCAAGCATGGCGGCAAAGCGTGAGCGATCGCGCACCGGGTCGTGCAGCTGGATGTAGGGATTGTTGCCGATCGCGCGCAGCACTTGAGGCTTTTCGCGGCCTTCACCGAGCAGGATCAGGCCCAGCGGCCGATCACGGGCGGCGCGCTTGACCCCATCGATGACAACCGACCAGCGCTTTTCCGCTGACAACCGCCCGACGGTAAGTAACAGACCCGCCGTATCGGGCAGCCCCAGATCAGCGAGCAACTGCGCGCGAAGCGCGGCGTCGCGATTGCCCACCGAAAACGCGCCTTCCTCAACCCCCATCGGGATCAGCAGCGTGTGCGAAACGCCGCCCGCCATCAGCCGGCCTTCAAGATCGCCGCTCGCGCAGATCACACTGTCGAATTGCCGGGAGAGGTGCTTGATGTGCCGCCAGTATGGCGCAAACAGGGCGTCAGTTGCGCGGCGCGGAAGCAGCGGATCAAACCAGCGATACGCATAGGCTGACATCGGATCAGCGTGCATGACCATCACGCGCGGAACCTTGCCGCGCCAGTTTGCCACCCATGACGGGCTGCGCCACGGCGAGCCAACCTCGACCAGATCGGGAGCGAGCTGATCGAGCGCGGCATGCAGCGCGGCCTCGTCGCCGAAATACCAATAGTTCTTGTCCACCAGCAACCGGGGGCTGGGGATCGTCACGATCCGCGCCATCGGGCCATATTCGATGGTCTCGTGCCGGTCGCCCGGTGCGAGGATGATAATCTCGGCACCCAGTTCAGGCCCCAGCCGCATTTTCTGTTCGACGTAGGTTTTCACGCCCCCGCCATGCGGAGTATAAAACGCGCTGACGTCGACCAGTCGCACTCAGTTTTGCTTCAGCGGCGCGACGCCCAGCCCGCTTTTGTAGTTCATCACCACTGATATTTTTGAAACCCCGCCGCCGTTCACGACCACCCGGGCCGAACTTGCCTTGGGCTTGGACCAGCCGAGTTTCGGATTGGCCGAAAAGCCGATCCCATCGATCTTCCAGCTAAACCGGCGGTCCGAATTGCGATCGTGCAACACCGTTACGCCATAAGTGCCCGGTCCGGGAAGGCGCACGCACAGCACCACATCGCCAGACTGCGGCGTAGCGATTTCAACCCGGCGAAAGGTCTTGCCCGCCGCGATCAGGACGTTGTCATCGGCCAGGAAATCTATGTCATTGGCTGGATAGACCTCCAGCTTCATTTGCCCGGTGCGGTCTTTCAGGCCGACCGCTTCAACCAAAAGCGCCGGGCCGCCCTCACCCGGACGGCAGCGTCCTTCGGCCTTACCCAGATCGGGCGATGATTGCAGTGCGGGCCCCGCCGCCAGCAGCAGCATGGCCCCGGCGGGGAGTACAAGAAGCTTCATGTCACTTTCTCCGTATCGAACAGCCCGGTCAGCCCGAACACCGTACCCACCAGCAGATGCGCCGCGAGCAGCAGCACCGCCATCAGCGCCATCAGCGCTGCCACGTCCGCCTGCCCGCCCAATAACAGCACAGTGATCCCGGCAAACACAACATCCTTGTTGGGCAGCAGCGGCAGTCGCGAAATCAGCATCCGCAAAGTCGCCAGCACCAACCACAGCGTGATCGCCACCGCTGGCAGCACCGCATGCCACATCACCGCCGAGGCGATCAGGATCACGGCGATCCGCGCCAGATGAACGGCGGCGATAAACCACAGCTGCCTGCGCGGCAGGCTGAACAACTGACGGCGCAGCAGCAGGATACCCAGAGACGTCACCAGCACCACCCCCAGCGATGCAAACGCCGTGCTGCCTTGCATCCCCAGTTGCCCCGCCGAAACGTAAGGCCAGGTGAAGGCCAGCATGACCAGCGTCGCACCGTTGCCAACCAGCGCCGACAGGATCGTCATATCCTTGATCGCGCCAAACGGGGCTGCGCTCAGCCGCGAGCGGGCGCGCGCCCAGGCATAGAATTGCGCCTCACCCAGATAGCCCAGCAGCAATTCATTGGCCACCAGCTTGCGCAGCAGCGCACCGATCCCCGCCAGCGGCATCGCCCACAAGCGCCGATAGACCGCCCATTCGCTGACCGGTCCGGCGAGGTAATAGACCGCGAAAGCCAGCCAGAACAATGGAGTGGCCGGGATCAACCCGCGCACTCGGGCAAAATCCAGATCACGAAATTGCACCGCCACCGCCACCAGCAGCGCCAGCGAGATCACCGCGCTGGCATAAGCCGCGAGCCGGTTGCGGCGCGGCGGCGGATCGGGCTGCGTCATGTGCGCGGCCCCGGCCGCACCCACTGGCGGGCCAGCAGACCTTGGCGGCCGCACAGCAGAATGGTTCGGCATCGGCGCGCGCCCTGTCGCAAAAACTCTGAACCGCCGGTGAATTTGGGGGCCATCACCGCCGTGCCACTTGTGCCAACAACGCGAGATACCGCGCCCCCGCCACCTTGATCGTAAAGCCTTGGACCGCGCTGCGCGCCGCCGCTGGATCGAACGGCATGGTCAGCACTTGCGCCATCGCTCCGGCCAGCGCCGCTGCATCGCGCACCGGCACCAGCTCCCCGAACGCGCCGTGCCCGGTCAGCGCCGTCATCGATACACTGCAATCGGTGCCAGCCACCGGCAGCCCTGCCGCCAGCGCCTCGATCACCACCGCCGGTACGCCTTCGTAATCGGACGACAGCGCATAAGCGGACGCCGCGGCGAGGTGCGGCAATGGATCGCAGTGACCGGGCAAGCTGAGCTGCGGCGCAATCCCCAACTCCCCCGCCAATCGCTCCAGCCGGGCGCGCTCAGCGCCCTCGCCGACAATCACCAGCCGCGCCGCCGGATCATCCAGCAAAGCAAACGCGCGCAGCAGCAGCGGAAAGTTCTTCTGCCCGGCCAGCCGCCCGACAGCGACGAAATGCGGCGCGCGGGGCGGTATAGCTGGGCGCGGGATGGCGCAGAGCTGAGAATATTGCGCCGCCTCGAGCGCGGGGTCTTCGATGATCGTGATCCGGTCATCGCTGACCCGCATCGTCTGGGCAATTTCCGCGCGCATCGGCGCGGCCATGCCGACGAAGTGATCGAGCCAGCGGCCCTGCACCCGCAGCCAGCATTGATAGAACCAACGCGCCGGCCCGGGCAAATCGCGCCGCGCCAGATCATTGCTGAGCTTGATGACAATCGGCGGGCAGCGCGCGCCCAGCAGCAATTTCAGCGCCACTCCGACAATTGCATAGGTATTGCCCGCCGCGAACAGCACATCGACCTGCTCGCGCCGCAGCCAGCGCCAAGTGGCAAAAATCAGCCACAAGGTTTCCCACGCCGCAGTCGGGATTGGTTCCGGCCGGACCACGTAATCAAGCTGCGGCGCGGCTGCTTCCATCGCGCCCGCGCGCCGCCCAAGCAGAACTTTAACTTCGGCCTCGCCGGCTTGCCACGCCGCGGCCAGATTAAGCGCCACCCGCTCGACCCCGCCAGGCTCAAAACTGTGGATCGGGACCGCGATCCGCAAGCGCGCGCTCATCGCGTCAGCAGATCCGCGTAACGCCCCGCTAGTCGGCGGCTTGCGAAAGACTGGAAGGTTGCCGCGATGCTGCCAAGCAAGGCCGGAACGGTGACATCACCGGGATGAACCGCGACGCGCACCACCGACTGCCCATGCAGCGCAGTCCGCGCCAGCCCCGCAAAGAACCGCGATGACACTTGGCGCGGGCGTGACCGGCTGGCCCAGGTAATGACCGGCCCCTTGGCGAGCACCTTGCCGCTGGCCGGTTGCCAGACGCGCAAGTGATCCTCGGCCAAGGCAAAGGTGCTCGCCGCCAAAGCCGCGCGCGCGCCAGCGCCGTAGAGCCAGGCCGGGGCGATGAACCCCGCCACCGAGCGGCCGATGGCATCCTCGATCAAGGCTTTGCCGTCGGCCATCCGCTGGGCGGCGACCGCTTGGCTCAACCCCAGGAATTCGCCCTCGCCTGCGGTCAGGTGCTTGGCCTTGAACGCCGCCGCACCCGAATGATCGGCCAGATCCTTGTGAAACCAGCCGTGGACAAACATCTCAACGCCTTGGTCGGACCAATCACGCAGCCGCCGCTGGAACGCCGCAGCTTCGGCCAGCGGCGCGGTGCCCCAATGATCTGGCACCACCAGCATCGCGAACTTCGGCCCGCCCAGAATACCGCCCAGCAGCGCAGCCAGCTGATCCACCTCGCGTTCAAACTGCGGGCCGACATCGTGGATCGAAGCCAATAGCGTTTTGGGCGAGGGTTTGGGCATGCCCTGCGCCTATAACGGCATTTGCTGGCTCGCGCAGTGGAAACTGCCGCCGCCCGCCAGCACCGCATCGGCCATGATCCCGATCACGTCGCGATCAGGGAACAATTCGGCGATAGCGGCCACCCCATCGGCATCGTGCGGCGAGCCATAAGTCGGCACCGCCACCAGCCGCGTAGTGATCGCGAAATTCATGTAGCTGGCCGGTTCGATCCGGCCGTTTGCTTCAATCCGCCCGGGCGATGGAATGTCGCGCAGGCTCAGCCCGAAGGCCGCGGCCCGTGCCTTGGCATCCGCATAGATTGCGGCGTTGGGATCGTCCGTGCCAGTGGCACACGGCAGTGCCAGCACGCCCGGCGCAACGAATCGCGCCAGGTTATCGACGTGCCCATCGGTGTGATCATTGATCAGTCCATCGCCCAGCCACAGCACCCGGTCAAAGCCCAGATCGCGCGCCAGCCGCGCCTCGATTTCGCCGCGCGACAACTCAGGATTGCGGTTGGGGTTGAGCAGGCATTGTTCAGTCGTGACCACCATTCCGGTACCGTCGGTATCGAGCGCGCCGCCTTCCAATATCCAGTCAGCAGTCTCAACCAGAAGCCCGGCGTCTCGCGCGAGCTCCGCGCCGATTTCCTGATCGCCATCCATCAGGTATTTGCCGCCCCAGCCGTTGAAGCCGAACCGTTTAGCCACCTGAGCCGCATCGCGCTGCACCACCAGCGGCCCGGTATCGCGCAGCCAGATGTCACCATAACGCCGCAGTTCAAGCCGAACTTTGGAACTGCACAGCGCTGCTGCCCGCGCGCGGGTAGCCTCGTCGCGCACCAGCAGCCGCACCTCCTGGCCGCCCTCCGCCACCGCCGAGGCAAACGCCGCGATCTGTTGCTGCGCGCAGCTCAGATAGCCCGGCCATTCGATCGGATCGTGCGGAAATCCGACCCACAGCCACTGCTGCGGATGCCATTCGGGGGGCATGAACAAAGTGCTACTTCGCCCCCGCCCGGCTCTTGTCTCTGATCCGGCGAAACTCATCGGTCGGGTGCCAGTTGGGCCAGTCGGTGGTCATCGCGAGGCTCCGGCCAAGCCGGTAATACAGCGAAATTTCCTGCACCGCGCCGGCCCAGTTCCAGCTTTGATCATACTGGTCGCTCGGCTGGTGGTAACGGTGCTGGGTGTAGTCGTCGCTCGCCGCTTGGCCCGCCGCCTTGCCGCCGTTCACCCAGTCACTGCCGCGCCCGAGCGAGAACATCGGCACGCCCAGCTTGGCAAAGCTGAAGTGGTCCGACCGATAATAGCCGCCGCGCTCGGGATGATTTTCGGGGGTCTGGTACAGCCCCATCGCGGTCATCGTGGCTTTCAAATAGCGCGTCAGGTCGCTCTTATCGCCGCCGGTGACCGATACATCGCGGCTGGGGCTGCCCGGCCCGACCCCGTCCATGTTGACCCCGCCGACCGTCCGCGCGAGCGGATAGACCGGGTGTTCGGCATAATAGCGCGAGCCCAGCAGCCCTGATTCCTCAAGCGTTACTGCCATGAACACCTGGCTGCGGTCAGCGGCACCGGCTTTGACATTCGCCTCGGCCAGCGAGACGAGCGCGCCAACCCCGGTGGCATTGTCGATGGCGCCGTTGCAGATAGTATCGCCGGTCTGGTCAGCGGTGCAGCGTCCCAGATGATCCCAGTGCGCGGTGTACAGGACATATTCGTTGGGACGCTGTTTGCCCGGCTGAATGCCGATCACATTGCGCGAAGTGGTCCGCTTGATTGCGTTGTCAAAGCTCAAGCTGGCGGTGCTGCCGAGCGGCACCGCGCGGAAGCCCTTGAGCTTGGCGGCTGCGGTGAGCGCGGCCAGATCCTGCCCAGAGGCCTTCAGCACGGCCTCGGCCACCGGTTTCTGGATCCAGCCATTGGCCTGCGTCTGGTCCATCGCGTCGTTGGCGCTGGCGACATGATGCTGCGCCCCGGTCCAGCTGGAATTGACCACTTGCCAGCCATAGGCCGCCGGGAAGGTATCGTGGACAATCAGCACGCCGGACGCGCCTTGCCGCGCCGCTTCCTCAAACTTGTAGGTCCAGCGGCCGTAATACGTCATCCGGCGGCCCTTGAAGAGCCCGCTTTCATCGGCAGTTTCATAGTCCGGATCGTTGACCAGCACGACCGCGATCTTGCCCTTCATGTCGGTGCCCGCATAGTCGTTCCAGCCAAGTTCGGGGGCGTTGATGCCGTACCCGACAAAGACCATCGGCGCGTCCTTGATCGCCGTGCGCGGAGTGACGCGGTAGCTGCCGATCACCATGTCCGAGCCATACGCGAAGTGCAGCGATTGGCCCCCCGCTGTCACCGACAAGCCATCAGAGTTCCTGGCGGTAATATCGACCACCGGAACTTCTTGCAGCCATGCTCCATGATTGCCCGGTTGCAGCCCGGCGGCTTTGAACCGGTCAATAATGTAAGTGATCGTCAGGTCTTCGGCGCGGGTGCCGGGGCCGCGGCCTTCGAACCGGTCGGACGACAGCTCTTTGGTGACAGCGCGGATCGTGGCGCCGGTGATGGTCGGCACGGTGATTGCTGGTACTGGAACTGGGCCGTTGCGGGGGTGCGGTGCACGCGCTGATACGGCTGCTGCGAGCACTAGCACGGCAGCCGCCGCGATCAGCGGAACGTGTTTGATCGAACCAGAAATCATCGCCAGGCACACCCTTCAAGCATTGCGCGGCGACCCTGGCAAAGGCGGTGACGGCGCGCAAGACCGCATCCGATGAACGACGTGCTTGATTGACGGAACGCCAGCGTCCATCGCAGCGTGATGACCAGCCACGACTGGACCGGAGCGATCGCGCGCGCCGCAGCGCATTCGCCGCATCTGGCACAAGGGCTGGAGCGCTTGCCCGCGCTGACCGCATTGCTGGCGAGCGGCGACGGCGAGGCCGCGCTGGTCTGGGCCAAGGCGGCTGGCGGCGGGGCCGGGGAAGTTGGCGCGGCGCTGCGCCGAGAGAAGCGTGCGCTCGCCTTGGCCCTGGCGATCGGCGATCTGGCGGGGGCGTTTCCGCTGGCGCGGGTGATGACCGAGCTTAGCCAATTTGCTGACCGCGCGCTGGACCAGGCAATTGCCGCCGCGATCACTGAACGCGTGCCGGGGGCTGAACCTGCTGGGTTCCTGGCCTTGGCGCTGGGCAAACACGGCGCGAGCGAACTTAACTATTCATCCGATATCGACCCGATCCTGCTGTACGATCCGGCGCTACTGCCGCGCCGCAGCCGCGATGATCCGGGCGAAGCGGCGCAGCGGGTGGCGCGCTCGCTGATGGCGATTATGAGCCACGTCACCGACGAGGGCTATGTCTTCCGGGTCGATCTGCGGTTGCGCCCGGCCAGCGAGGTGTCACCCTTGGCATTGCCGCTCGAAGCCGCGCTGACGCATTACGAAAGTTCGGCGCTGGCGTGGGAGCGTGCGGCGTTCATCCGCGCCCGCGCCTGCGCTGGCGACATTCCGGCGGGCGAGGCGTTCCTCGCGGCAATTCGTCCGTTCGTCTGGCGCAAAAGCCTGGACTTCGGCGCGATTGCCGAGATTGCGCGGCTGACCCGGCAAATCCGCGCCAACTATGCCGGGCCGCCGCGCCCCGGACCGGGTTTTGACCTGAAAAAAGGGCGCGGGGGCATCCGTGAGATCGAATTTTACGCGCAAACGCACCAGCTGATTCACGGCGGGCGGCGGCCCGAATTGCGGCTGCGCGGCACCCGCGCCAGCCTTGATGCACTGGCCGCCGCCGGGCTGATCGACCCCGCCGATGCGCTGCTGCTGGGGACCAGTTACGACCGGCTGCGGACACTTGAGCACCGGTTGCAGATGACCGCCGATCAGCAGACGCACCGCCTGCCGTTGGACCCCGCCGCGCTGGACCACGTGGCCGGGCTCGACGGGTTGCCCGATGGACCGGCGCTGGTGGACGAACTGGCAGCAATCAGCGAGGCGGTCGGCGCGCGCTACGATGCGCTGCTCGCGCAGCACAGCACCGACGGGACTACTATTCCGGTCGCAGCACCGCGCGGCGGGGCGCTGGTGGCGCAACTCGCCCAGCTGGGTTTTGCCGATCCCGCTGCGCTGGCCGAGCGGATCGCCGGCTGGCGCACCGGTAAAGTCCGCGCGCTGCGCAGTGAGGCGGCGCGCGCCGCGTTCGATATGGTGCAGGCACCGCTGCTCGCCGCGTTTGCCCAGTCGCCAGAACCGCTGCGCGCGTTGTTGCGCTGGGAGCAATTGCTTGCCGGGCTGCCCAGCGCGCTCGGGCTGTTCCATTTGCTGGAGGCGCGCCCGGCGTTGATCGGGCTGCTCGCGCGGATCCTCGGGCTGGCTCCGCCGCTGGCCGATGCGCTGGCGCGGCGCGCCGATCTGCTTGATCCGCTGATTGATGCCAGTGCGTTTGCTTTGCCCGGGCCAGTGGCCGAATTGCAGGCTCAGTTTGCGCAGTGCGAAGCCGGAGACGATTACGAGGCAGTGCTGGACTGCGTGCGCCGCCGGGTCAGCGAAGCGCGATTTTCACTCGGCGTGCAGCTGATCGAGCATGTCCGCGATCCGCTCGACATTGCAGCGGGCCTGAGCCGGGTGGCCGAAGCCGCGTTGGCGGTGCTGGCTGCGGCGGCCAGTCACGAGTTTGAGGCGGCGCATGGCCGCGTGCCCGGCGGCGAACTGGTGATCCTGGCGTTGGGGCGGCTGGGCGGCGGGGCGCTTACCCACGCCTCAGACCTTGATCTGGTATTTTTGTTCAGCGGCGATCACGGCGCTGAATCGGATGGCGCGAGGCCGCTCGGCGCAACCCTCTATTTCAATCGGCTGGCACAACGGGTGATCGCCGCGCTGTCAGTCCCGACCGCCGAGGGCGCGCTGTACGAGGTTGATACCCGGCTGCGACCCTCGGGCGCGCAAGGCCCGCTGGCGGTCACTTTTGACAGTTTTGCGCGCTATCAGCGCGAGAGCGCCTGGACCTGGGAACACATGGCGCTGACCCGCGCGCGGGTGGTGTTCGGACCCGAGCAAGCGCGCGCAATGCTGGGCGCCATCATCGCCGAGGTGCTGTCCGCCCCGCGCGAGGCCGCCACCTTGCGCACGGATGTGCTGCATATGCGCGGCGAGATGGCGCGGCACAAACCGGCGCAATCGCCGCTCGACGTAAAGCTGCTGCGCGGCGGGCT
>JANMBA010000069.1:0-1518 GCA_031360105.1 Novosphingobium sp. | reverse complement strand
CCGGGCGAGGATGGGTTCGCCGCCTATGCCAAGCTGCGCGTGCGCGGGGCGATGGTCGATCTGATCCGCCGCCATGTGCCGCTCAGCCGCGGCGGAGGGGAACGGCGGCGGCTGTTGCGGAATACCGAAAGCGGGCTGCGCGGCGAGCTGGGAAGGGATCCACAGCCATCCGAGCTGGCCGCCGCGCTGGGCATTGCCGAGGCGGAATTGGCGGCGCTGCGACTGGCCAGCGAGCCGCTGCGCTTCGAATCGCTCGACGAGGCCTATACCGACAACGATCTGGCCTATGCCGATGCCAGGCCCGACAGTTTTACCCTGCTGGCCGACGAGGAATTGCGCGGCGCGGTGGCGAGCGCGATTGCGGCCCTGCCGCAGCGGCTGCAACTGGTGGTCCAGCTCTACTTCGTCGAGGAGCTCAATCTGGCCGAGATTGCCGAGGCGCTCCAAGTGTCGGTGCCGCGCGTCCACCAGCTGAAAGCGCAAGCGATTGACAAGCTGCGCGCGGCGCTGAGCGGGGTCGCTGACATCCTGTAAATCGGTTGCTGACCTGATCGATGCTTGACCTGACTGCGCCGAACCGGTCTGGGTTCGGTTCAACAAGGGATAGTAGGATCGATGGACGGGGAATTGACGGACGGGGTAATGGCGGGCCGGGTGGCATTGATCACCGGGGCCTCTTCAGGATTTGGCGAACACTTCGCGCGGCTGTTCGTGCGGCACGGCGCAAACGTGGTGATCGGCGCGCGGCGCGCCGACCGGCTCGCGGCACTGGCCGAAGAACTGGGCGACAAGGCGCTCGCGGTGGCGATGGACGTTACTGACGAGGCTTCGGTGATCTCCGCTTACGATGCGGCCGAGGCGAAGTTCGGCACGGTCGATACGGTGATCGCCAATGCCGGGATCGCCAAGTCCGGACGTTCGACCGAGCTTTCGGTCAGCGACATCTCGGCGGTGGTCGAAACCAATTTCACCGGGCTCTATCTCACCGCGCGTGAAGGGGCGAAGCGGATGATCGCGGCCAATTTCCGCGACAGTGAACGCGGGCGGATCGTGCTGATCGGCTCGATCACGGCGGAAATGACCGGCAATGGCGAAACCGCTTATGCCGCGATCAAGGCCGGGGTGGCGCATCTTGGCCGCCAGTTTGCGCGCGAATGGGTGCGGCAGGGGATCAGCGTCAACACCATCCAGCCGGGCTATGTCGACACCGAGATTCAAGGCGATTGGTTTGAGACGGTGGCTGGGCAGGCGCATTTGAATTCATTCCATCGGCGGCGGCTGACCCCGATCAGCGCGCTCGATGCTCCGCTGCTGATGCTCGCGTCAGACGCCGCGCGGCACATCACCGGCGCGACAATCACCATTGATGACGGCCAAGTTTTGTGACTGTGGCGGATAATACCCCGGTCATCATCGGGGTCGGGCAAGTGTCTGAGCGGATCGGTGAGGCTGATTACCGCGAGCGCTCACCAATGGATCTGGCCGGGGACGCGCTGGCCGCCGCGCTGGCTGATGCGG
>JANMBA010000057.1:0-2963 GCA_031360105.1 Novosphingobium sp. | reverse complement strand
AGCGCGCCGCCCAGCCCGAAGATCACATTGTGCGAATGGTACGGCAGCCCCCAGACCCCTTGCGGCGGCCCCAGCCCAAGCCGCTTGGCATTGGCCTTGTCGATCTCCACCGCGCGGCGATTGGTCTCGGCGGCATCCTGATAGCGCCCGGTCCAATACCACGTGTGGCTGGGCATATGCACCAAGTGGCTGGCGCGCGGGGCCAGCCGCGCCAGCTGTTCGGCATAGGGCACGGCCAGCTCGGGCGTGCCGACCACTTCGGTCGCGTGGATATAGAAATGGATCGCCGGGGTATATTCGGGAGCGCGCGCCAGCACGGTTTCGAGCAGCTTCAAACCAGCGCCGAGCAGCGCGTGGTCATAGTCGCCGTCTTCGGTGAACGCCGCCACCATCAGCGCGTCAGCGGTCAGCACCGCGATCTGATCGTCGAGCGGCAACTGCGCGGCAACCTGCTGCATCGCGGCGGCATAAGCGCGGTCTTGCGCAGCGGCATCTTTGGCCGGAGTGTAGCGCGTCACCAGCGCGGACGTCAGCGCACGTTCTTTGGGCGTTCCAGCTGCGGCAGCACCCGCGCGCGCCGCCAAGGCCAGCGCCAGCAATGGCTCGCGTTCCTTGGCATCCTTGCCGTAATTGATCGTCGGTCCGCCGGTCAGCGCTTGGCCCCATTGACACATCGCGCAAGCTGGATCGAGCCGCGCGGCCTCGTCCATCGCAGCCAACGCGGCACGGTGCGCGAACGCGGCGTGGAGTTCCAGGCCATTGGCAAAGAACTTTGCCGCCGCCGGTGTGGCATGGCTGATCGCAAATCCGCCGCCGCCATAACCGGTCAGCAGCTGCGCGGTCTTGGGCACGGTCATGTCCGAATGCAGGTGCGGATCGTGCTGCGCTTCGGCGGCGGGGGCGGCGGCGGGGGCGGCGGTAGCGGTGGCCGGCGCAGCCGGTTCCGGGCCGGACTTGTCTTGCGCCAGCAGTGGCCCCGCCAGTACCCCTGTCAGAGCCGCCGCCAGCGCGCAGCCCAGCGCCAGCCCGGTCCCGGCAATTCGAATACGGCGCATAACTTCTTCCCCCGTTATGCCCTCAGACTGCCAGCAACCTTGCGGTTTGTCACGCGCACCGGAAAACTGCTCAGCCGCGCCCGTCCAATTGGTCCCACGCTGCATCCAATGCGGCGCGGGCCTCCAACCGCTCGTCCGAGCCGGCGAAAAACCGGTCCAGCCGCGCGTGCAGCAGCGCCCGGTCAGCCTGCGGTTCAAGCTCGAGCGCTTCGGCCAGATCGCGGACCGCCGCAGTGCCAGCCCCGTCGCGCCAATCGATCGTAGTGAGCAGCAATTTGGCGATGAAGTTGCCAGGGTACAGCGTCAGGCTTTCCTCAAAATTGGTTCGCGCGGCATCAAACTGGTTGAGCCGGGCACGGCCGATCCCGCGCCAGACATGGCTGATGTAGTGCAGATGCGATTCGGGTTCGATCTGGAGGAAATTCTCCATGTGTCCGATGCCTTGTTGCTCTAACCCCTGCAACAGCGCGGTAATTCCAGCGGCGTAATGCGCCAGGCCGTGGCCCCGGCGCAGCCGGATCGCCTTCAGCGCGCGGGGCAAGCCTTCGCCCGGCCGTCCGATGTAGGCACTTGATGCGGCAATCGCCGCCAGCACTGCGGCGTTTTCCGGATCAAGCGCGAAGGCCCGGTCGATATGAACCTGCATCTCGCGCTCTTTGGCGGGATCGGGCAAGCTGAACGACAGGTAAGCCCCTGAAACTTGCAGCGCCAACATCGCCCGGGCGAGCCCGTAATCGGGCGCAATCTCAACCGCGCGCTGCGATTCGGAAATCGCCCGCAGCAGCGCCTCGGCCCCGTATTCGCGGCTCGCCGCCATCGCGCGCGCGACGCATTCCCACGCAGTCAGGTTGGCCGGTTTGCGCAGCGCCCGGTCCATTTCCAGATTGTACACCGTCGCGCCCAGCCAGGCCGCCAGTTCGGACACCAGCGCGCCTTGCAGCGCGGCCAGCTCGCCGACCGGTCGTTCAAACTTCTGCGACCAGACAATCGCCTGGCTGGCGGCTTCGATCAATTGTGCGCTGACCCGCAAGTTCAAGCCGGTGCGGCGGACATTGCCGACCAGGAAATAGCGCGCGCCCAGCCTGCGGCCTTCAGCGGCAAAGTCGGCCGGCGGGGCGTGCCTGAACCGCGCGGTGGCCGAATTGGCGATCACCCGCAGGTTCGCGCCTTCGGACAGCGCGTCGATCAGGTCTTCGCTCATCCCCAGCGCGAAGCTCTCATCTTCGGGCAAGCTCGAGCGGTTGGAGAAAGGCAGCACCGCCAGGCACGGCGCATCGCCGCGCGCGCCATCGGCCGTGCTGGCCACCGCAACCAGCCGGTAGCCGACCTTGGTAATCGTCTCGATCCGGAACGCGGCAGACCGCGCCGCCACCTTGCGCAGCCGCTGGACCACCCGCTGCAGCGCATCTTCGCCCACTACCGTGCCGCCCCAGCATGACAGGGTCAGGTCATGGCGCGAAACCACCGCTTCAGCGGCGCGGTGCAGCGCGACGAACACCTCCATCACCCGGGGTTCAAGCGTTTCGTGTTCGCCATCGGCGTAATTGACTTGCCGGGTGAGCGGATCGACCTGCATCCCGTCGATGGCAAAGGCCGCCGTCTGGCTCAGGCGAATTGGCGCGTGCAGCGCCGCTGCGCTGGCCGTAGCCAGTCCAGCGGCCGCACTGGCAGCATCGTCAGGTTTGTCTGATGCGCCAATTTGCGCAGCGACCGTCAATTTATCCACGCTGTGAGGTTTACTGTCGCGGCTTTCAATCGCAACGAAATTTTGGGTGGCGGACACAATGCGCCGGAGCCAGGCCGCTGCAATCATCGGAAAATCATCGGCTCCGCGCCCTTTTGCCCGCGTGCCGAAGCGCTCATACGCAGATCATTGCAGATGGCCATGCGACCCGGCTGTTTGTGATT
>JANMBA010000025.1:0-8074 GCA_031360105.1 Novosphingobium sp. | reverse complement strand
TGCGATGATCCGCGGCGGGCATATCGACCTGACCGTGCTGGGCGCGATGGAAGTTGCCGAAAACGGCGACATTGCCAACTGGATGGTGCCGGGCAAGATGATCAAGGGCATGGGCGGGGCGATGGATCTGGTCGCCGGGGTAAAGCAGATCATTGTGGTGATGGAGCACTGCGCCAAGGACGGCAGCCCGAAATTCATCCCTGCTTGCACCCTGCCGCTGACCGGTAAGAACGTGGTCGATATGGTGATCACCGATCTGGCGGTGTTCAAGCGGAGCGATCACGCTTCGCCGTTCAAGCTGATCGAACTCGCGCCCGGCGTCAGCGCTGACGACGTCGCGGCCAAAACGACGGCGCATTACGAGCGCTAGGATTTACGCGCGCAGAGGCGCAGAGGCTGCAGAGAAAGTGAGATATTCCGGCATTGCCGGTTCAGTTACTCTCGGCGGTCTCTGCGCGGTTGCGCGCGAATAATCTTTGCTTGCCCGCGCCCCTACCGCGCGCAATGATCGCTCCCAAGCTGGGAGACGACAATGAACAACCACGTATGCCGCCTGACCGGCTGCGAATTTCCGCTGTTTGCCTTCAGCCATTGCCGCGATGTGGTGGTGGCGGTGAGCAAGGCTGGCGGGTTCGGCGTGCTGGGTGCGACCAGGTTTACCCCCGAGCAGCTCGAGGAAGAACTGGCGTGGATCGACGCGCATATCGATGGTGCGCCGTATGGAGTGGACGTGCTGGTACCCGAAGTGGTCGATCCGCGCGTCGCCGAGTTGGAAGATAACGATCGCCGCGCGCAGGCAATTTCAGCCGAACACCGCGCCTTTACCGCTGATTTGCTGGGCCAATACGGGATTGCGGTGCCGCCGGATGAAGTTGTCGCATGGAAAGGCCGCGCCGGGATTACGCCCGAAAATGGCTATGCCCAGATGGAAGTCGCCTTCCGCCATCCGATTCGGCTGATCGCCAATGCGCTGGGGATCGCCCCGCCCGAAATGATCGCCCAAGGCAAGGCGCGCGGAGTGCCGGTCGCGGCCTTGGTCGGCGCGAAGGAACACGCGCTGCGGCAAGCGGCAGCCGGGGTGGATATCGTGGTGGCGCAGGGCACTGAGGCGGGCGGGCACTGCGGCGAGGTTTCGACCTTGGTGCTGATCCCCGAGGTTGTTCGCGCCTTGGCCGGGGCGGGCTATGATCTGCCGGTGCTGGCGGCGGGCGGGATCATGACCGGGGCGCAGATGGCGGGGATGATGGCGACAGGCGCGCAAGGCGCGTGGACCGGCTCGGTCTGGCTCGCCACTCCCGAGAGCGAAACCAGCGAAGCCTTCCGCGACAAGATGATCGCCGCGCGCAGCCGCGATACCGTACGCTCGCGCAGCCGCACCGGAAAACCTGCGCGTCAGCTCAAAACTGGGTGGCACGAGGCGTGGGATAGCGCGGCCGGACCTGGTGCTTTGCCGATGCCGCTGATGGGCATGGTCTCCGAGCCCAGCTTTCAGAAAATCGAAAAGGCGGTGCTGGGCGGGAACCAACAAGCGCGCGAACTCGTTTCATACTTCGTGGGTCAGGGGGTCGGCTTGATCGATCAGGTCCGCAGCGCGCGCAGCGTGGTTCAGGATTTTCGCGAAGAATTCGCCGCAGCGGTGTTGGGGCTGACGGCCATGATGGAGTGAGCTTTTGAGTGTCCGCAGTGCCTTTCGTACCCGCTATCTCGACGTGGTTGGCTCGATCTATATCTACAACGAATACCGCGGCTACACCGCGCTCGACCGGGTGCTGGAGGCGGTGCGGGTGCGCTGTCCCGCTGAACTTGGCTTCCAGCAAGAGATCGCCAAGCACCGCGCCGACGAGCGCAAACACTACGTGATGTTTCGCCGCTGGTTTGAGCGGCAGGGGCGGATGCCGCTCAAAGTTGATGCGGGGGTCGGCCACATCGACCGTTTCATCCAGTGGGTGTTTCGCTGCACGATCGACGAGCTGGATACCGCGCAAGTGATCACCAATCCCGACGAATTTGAGCAGCTGTGCCGGGTCATCATGCTGACCGAACAGCGCGGGTTGGCGCAGGTTGAAATCATCCTGAAAAACAAGTTGATCATGTCCGATCCAATCCTGAAACGGATTTTCCAGATCGTCCATCAGGACGAGCCTGATCACTTTCTGCCCTATCAACGCTGGCTCGAACGTCAGGGCCGCGCCACTGCCAAGTGGAACGAGCGCGCGGCTGACTGGACCATTCACAAGATCCTGATGCTGGGCAAACTGCCTGCGTTGTTCCTTCACGCTGGGCGCGCGCGGATGGAACATTGGCCCGATGAGGCGGAGGCGAAGCCAGCGCATTGACCTTGTTCCAGCCGTGCCTAAACTTGCGCCATGACGTACACTCTGATAACCGCCAACCGGAATTATTCAAGCTGGAGCTTGCGCCCGTGGGTGCTGATGAAGGCGCTGGGCATTCCGTTTACCGACCGGCTTGAGCCGTTCGCTCAGCCCGACAACTACAACGAGTTTCGCCAGTTTTCTCCCACCGGACAAGTGCCGGTGCTGATCGATGGCGATCGCGTGATCGTCGATTCGCTCGGGATCACGCTATACTTGGCTGAGCGGCACGCGGGGGTCTGGCCGTCAGGCGAAGCTGCACGGATTTTCGCGCAAGGCGCGGCATGCGAAATGCACGGCGGCTTTGGGCACTTGCGCAATGATTGCACGATGAATGTCGGCGTGCGGATGCAGCCCAAGCCGATGAGCATCGGCCTGCACCGCAATGTGGCGCGGTTGCGAGAGGTTTTCGAGGCCGGTCTGGCGCAGTTCGGCGGCCCGTGGCTGGCGGGCGCGGAGTTCTCCGCAGTCGATGCTTTCTACGCCCCCGTGGCCTTCCGCATCCGCACTTATGGGCTGGATGTCGGCAAGGGGCAGGCGTGGGTCGAGCAGATCCTCGCTCATCCGGCGATGCAGCAATGGGAAGCCGAAGCCTTGGCCGAACCCTGGCGCGAAGTCAGCCATGAAGACGAGCTGGCGGCGGCGGGGGTGGTGACGGCCGATTATCGCCTTCAAACTTGAAAGAACAAATCCTTCTCTGCCCTGGCAGGATTTGGCTCAGCCCAGCGCGGCTTTTAAATCCTCAACCAGATCGGTCCGTTCCCACGGGAACATGTCGCCTGCGGGCTTGCGGCCGAAATGGCCGTAAGCGGCGGTCTGGCGGTAGATCGGCTTGTTGAGGCCCAGGTGCGTGCGGATCGAGCGCGGGGTCAGGCCGCCCAGTTTGGCGATGCGCATGATCGCTGCTTCGACCAGGTCATCGCCGACCGTGCCGGTGTCATGCGTATCGACATAGAGCGAGAGCGGCTTTGATACGCCGATCGCATAGGCCAGCTGGATCGTGCAGCGCGTGGCTAGGCCCGCGGCGACGATGTTCTTGGCTAGATAACGCGTGATATACGCGGCTGAGCGATCCACTTTCGTGGGGTCTTTGCCGCTGAATGCGCCGCCGCCATGCGGGGCCGCACCGCCGTAGGTATCCACGATGATCTTGCGCCCGGTCAGGCCCGCGTCGCCGTCTGGCCCGCCGATTTCAAAGCTGCCGGTCGGGTTGATGTGGTATTCGGTTTCGCGCAGCAGCACCGGCGGGATTACGTCGGCGATCACCCGGCGAATATAGGCGTGCAGCCCGGCTTCCTTGGCGCCCTCGTCATAACCCTTGGCATGCTGGGTCGAGACTACCACCGCAGTCGCGGCGACGGGCAGGCTGCCCTCATAACGCAGCGTCACCTGGCTCTTGGCATCGGGTTCAAGGAACGGGGCCGCACCGGAATGACGGTCAGCGGCCATCCGTTCGAGGATCTTGTGGCTGTAATACAGCGTCGCGGGCATCAGATCGGGGGTCTCATCGGTGGCATAACCGAACATGATCCCTTGGTCGCCCGCACCTTCATCCTTGTTGCTGCTGGCATCGACGCCTTTTGCGATATGCGCCGACTGACCGTGCAAACGGTTGATGAATTCGAACTTTTCCCAGTGGAAGCCGTCCTGCTCGTAGCCGATTTCGCGTACAGTCTTGCGCACCGCAGCCTCGATCTCGTCCTTGGCTCCGGGCACCCATTCGTCGTGTTCGAACACACCCTTGCAGCGGATTTCGCCAGCCAGCACCACCAATTGCGTGGTGGTCAGCGTCTCGCACGCGATCCGGGCCTCGGAATCCTTGGCCAGAAGCAGATCGACGATCGTGTCCGAAATCTGGTCCGCGACTTTGTCGGGGTGGCCTTCGGAAACGCTTTCAGAGGTGAACAAGTAATCGCTGCGCATGGGAATCCCGATATAAAGGAAGCTTTATGTCTTATGCATTAACCGCGTGCGCGGCGCAGTGCAACCAGTGACAGGCTCAGCAGCAACAAAGCCCAGCCAAGCGACAGCAAGTTCCCGCTGCGCGCAAACAGGGTGGCGTGGTGCGCGCGTGGAATGTGGCCCAGCAAAACTCCGGCCGAATTCAGCGGCACCGATTGGCGGACCACGCCATTTGCGTCGATGACTGCGCTGATCCCGGTGGTGGTCGAGCGCAACACGGGAATCCCTTCTTCAATCGCGCGCATCCGGGCCTGCGCCAGATGCTGCGGCGGACCCCAGCTGCCAAACCAGCCATCGTTCGATGGATTGAACAGATAATCCGGGCGCTGCGCGGCATCGATTACGTGCCCGGGAAAAACAATCTCGTAGCAGATCTGCACCCCGGCGCGGCCGAACTGGCCGAGGCTAAGCGTTTGCGGCCCCGGGCCCGGCCAGAAATCGAAATCGCCCGGCACCAGCCGATTTAGCCCAAGTGGTGTAAGCAGTGCGCGCATCGGTAGATATTCGCCGTAAGGCACCAGGTGTGCCTTGGCATAGCTCGCGGTCAGATCGCCCTTGCCGTCAAGCACGGTCACCGCATTGCGCGCGCCGACCGCACGCTCGCCGCGCAGTTCCAGATCGACTGTCCCGGCCAGCATCAGCCGGTCTGGCCCAATCAGCTGTCCCAGCCGGGCGCGGGCCAAGGCTGGGTCGGCGCCGTAAGTGTCGAGGTAATACTGCGCCGGATAGCCGCTGCGCAGATAGTCTGCGATCCCCGATTCGGGCCATAGCAGCACAGCGCTTTGACCAGCCGCAGGCTGCGGCACCAGTCCGGCGAGGCGCTGGAAGTTTTCGGTGAATTTCGCCGGGTCGTTCAGTTGATCTTGCGGAATATTAGGCTGGACCAGCGCGAACGGTACTTTGCTGGGTGCTTCTTCGGCGGGTGGGATCAGCGTCGGGCCAAGCTGTACCAGCAGCGGCAGAGTCAGCAGGATCCACGCGCGGCGATCGGTGCGAAAATGGCGCAGGCCCGCGAGCCACAGCCCGGCCAACAGCACCGCCAGCCCGGACAGCGCATATGTGCCGAGCCACGGCAGTGCGCGCGCCGCGCCGGGCTGCTCGAACGGACCCACCAGCACCGCGCCCAGCGGGTTCCACGGAAACCCGGTGAAGACCCAGCCGCGCAGCCACTCGGTGATGATCCAGGCCCCGGCCAGCGCCAGCACCAGCGCGGCGGTGCGCGAGCGGGCATGCCACGCGGCGAGCCCCGCCAACGCGGGATAAACGGCGAGGTAAACGGCGACCAGTACCACCGCGAGCCAGCCCAGCCAGACCGGCATCGCGGCTTGGTAGGTGAAGGCAGTGGTAATCCAGTTCAGCCCGGCTGCGAACTGGCCCAACCCGAAACACCAGCCCAGCATAGCAGCCTGCAGCCGGGTGGGCGCGGCCTGCAACAACGCCAGCAGCGCGGCACCAGCGAGCAAGGTCAGTGGCCACAGCGCGAACGGTTCAAAGCCCAGCGCCGACCCCGCCCCCAGCAGCACAGCGGCAAGGCGCGGGTAGTTCAATGCAAAGGTAACAGCGCGGGACAAATGTCCGGATCAGCTCACCGATTCGAGCGTGTCACCGGTATCGTCATCAGCCGGCTTTTTGCGCGGACGGCCGCGACGCGGCTTGGCCGCCTCGTCGGCTACGGCCTCAGCTGGGTCTATCTCACGCGAAATGCTGATCGCGGGGGGCAGCAAGGCGGGATCAAGCCCGGCCGGCTCGGCGCTGCCTTCATCCTTCGCGTCGCTGCCGCCCGGCGCCGGGCGACCGGCGCGGCGCGGCCGCAACCCGGCGCGGTTGCGATTGTCGCGCACGAACGGATTGACGGGAGGCTCGTAGGCGTTGGGCTGCGCGTCCAGCTCAGCCGAATCGCTGCTAACCGGCGGCGCGCTCGGTTCCGTAGCGCGAGTATCGCTATCTTCGCTGCGCGGATTGTCTTGCACGCGCGGGCGGTTCCGGTCTGGCCGCGGCTCGCGTGCTGGTGCGGTGTCTTGACCTTGCGGTGCGTCCTGTCCGGGCGCGGTGTCCTGTCCTTGCGGAGCTTGGCGCGGACGATCTTCACGCGGGGCGCGGTTATAGCTCGGCTGGTCGAAACTGGGGAAATCGCTGTCGAGCGAGAAGTCCGACCCATCGTCGCCTTCTTCGCCGCCTTCCCAGCGCTCGTTGGGACGGGCGCGTTGTTCGTCGGTCCGCACCCGGCTGTCGGCGGTCACCCGGAAATAGTGATCGGCGAATTGCAGGTAATATTCGGCCTGAACCCGGTCACCGTTAAGGTGCGAGTCCTGCGCCAGCTTGCGATATTTTTCGAGCAATTGCGGGGCATTGCCGCGCGCCCGGCTATCGATCCGGTTGAGCTGTTGTCCGCCGCCGCCGCCGTTCGGGCGATTGCTGCGCCCGCGCCGCCGGTTGTTGCTATTGCTGTTGTTGTTACCGCGGTTATTACTGTTGTTATTGTTATTCAAGGGGATAGCTTCCCTAATCCGTCAGATTGGCCGACATTGCGGCTGCCTGATCGCGTGACCCAATGCCACGGGCGCCCATTGCGCATCGTGGTCCCGGCATCTGCTGAATTTCGCGGTGAAACTGTCACCTGCTCGCAAATGCTGGAGTGAGCCTGCGGGTCTCTCAAATGAGGTGGACCGGCGCTGGCTTGCTTTCGATTTAGGCGGGCACGGCCGCCTTGCCAAGCGAAATCGTAAGTTCGAGCGCGCGGGGCCGTTCGCCCAGGTCATGATGCAGGCGCGCATCGAGCCCGGCCGCCGCCGCGATTGCGGTTACTGCCGCCGCTTGCCGGTGGCCGATCTCGACCAATGCGGCACCCTGCGGGGCCAACAGCGCGGGCAACCGTGGGATCAGGATGCGGTAATCGTCGAGGCCATCTCTGCCCGCAAACAGCGCTTGCGCGGGTTCATGGTCGCGCACTGACGGGTCCAGATCGGCCGCATCCTCAACATACGGCGGATTGGCCAGGATCAGATCGAACTGGCCCAGCCCCGCGTCCCAGCCGGGCAATGTCCAGTCGCCCAGCCGCAGTTCGGCGCGCTCGGCCAGGCCCAGCGCGCGGGCATTGCCGGTCGCCACACTCAGCGCAGCGACCGAACGGTCGATCCCGACGCCCCGCGCGGCGGGCAATTCGCTCAGCGCCGCCAGCAGCAGCGCGCCCGATCCGGTGCCCAGATCAAGCACCCGGCGGGCCTCGGGCCGGGCCGCCAGCGCTGCCTCGACCAGCACTTCGCTGTCACCGCGCGGGATCAGCACAGCAGGCGTGACGCGAAACCCCAGCCCGAACAATTCCTGATAGCCCCGAATATAGGCGACCGGCTCATGCGCGGCGCGGCGCGCCACGAGCGCGGCATAACCCGGTGGTTCGGGATCGCGCATGCGCCGCAAGAACATGTCCGACCGGGTGCAATCGAGTGCTTCGGCCATGAGCAGCTCGGCATCGAGCCGCGCGGTATCGGTCTGCGCACCGAGCTGCTCTGTCGCCGCGCGGATCGCCTCGCCCACGGTGCGAGCCGGGGCGACGCTCACGCGCCCAG
Organism: Novosphingobium sp.; assembly: GCA_031360105.1. GTDB lineage: Bacteria > Pseudomonadota > Alphaproteobacteria > Sphingomonadales > Sphingomonadaceae > Novosphingobium. The sequence goes on along the minus strand of JANMBA010000025.1, from coordinate 174 downwards.
CGCGGCGAGCCGCTTGGCCTGGTCCTCGGCGATCAGCGCGTCGATCAGCTCGCCCAGACCGATGCCTTGCAGCACTTCGGGCAAGCGGTGCAGGGTCAGGTTGATGCGGTGATCGGTGACCCGGCCTTGCGGGAAATTGTACGTGCGGATGCGCTCGCTGCGGTCGCCCGAGCC
>JANMBA010000467.1:0-1754 GCA_031360105.1 Novosphingobium sp. | reverse complement strand
CCCCGCGCCCAACCCCCGCCGGGTGCGGATCTTTGCGGCGGAGAAGGGGATCGCGCTTCCCACGCGCGATCTCTCGATCCCGGCGCGCGAGCACAAAGCGGCGGAGTTTCTCGCGCTCAATCCGCGCGGGCAGACCCCGGCGTTGCAGCTTGATGACGGCACCGTGATCGCCGAGAGCGTGGCGATCTGCCGCTATCTGGAAGTGCTGCACCCCCAGCCGCCGCTGTTCGGAGTTTCAGCGACCGAGCAGGCACTGATCGAGATGTGGAACCGCCGCGTCGAGATGATCCTGATGCCGCCGGTCGGCGCAGTCTGGGTCCATACGCACAAGTTCACCGAGCGCCTGCCGGGCCGCAACGCCGAATGGGGCGAGGCCAATCGCCCGCGCGCGTTCGATGCGCTACGCTATTTCGATGGCGCGTTGGCGGGGCGCAAATTCCTCGCCGCTGACAGTTACTCGATCGCCGATATCCTGCTGCTGTGCACGGTCGATTTCGCCGCGTTCGTCGGCATGGCGCTGCCCGAGGAGCTGGCTAACCTGCAAGCCTGGCACGCCCGCGTTTCAGCCCGCCCCAGCGCTGCGGCTTGAGAGAACAGCATGACCAAACCGACTTTGCCCGAATGGGAAGCCGCCGCGACCAAGGAGGTCAAGGGCCGTGACCTGACCTGGCACACTCCCGAAGGCTTCGCGATCAAGCCGCTCTATACAGCGGAGGACGCCGGCGATCCGGGCCTGCCGGGGTTTGCCCCGTTCACCCGCGGGGTGCGCGCCTCGATGTACGCCGGGCGGCCGTGGACGATCCGGCAATATGCAGGCTTCTCCACCGCCGAGGAGAGCAACGCGTTCTATCGCCGCAACCTCGCCGCCGGGCAAAAGGGGCTTTCTGTGGCCTTCGATCTCGCCACGCATCGCGGTTATGATTCGGACCACCCGCGCGTGGTCGGCGATGTCGGCAAGGCCGGAGTCGCGATCGATTCGGTTGAGGACATGAAGATCCTGTTCGACGGGATTCCGCTTGATCAGATGTCGGTTTCGATGACCATGAACGGCGCGGTGATCCCGATCCTGGCGTTCTTTATCGTCGCGGGCGAGGAGCAGGGGGTCAGCCAGGCCCAGCTCGACGGGACCATCCAGAACGACATCCTCAAGGAGTTCATGGTCCGCAATACCTACATCTACCCGCCTGAGCCGAGCATGCGGATCGTCTCGGACATCATCGCCTATACCTCGGCGCATATGCCCAAGTTCAACTCGATCTCGATCTCGGGCTATCACATGCACGAGGCCGGGGCGACCGCGGTGCAGGAACTGGCCTTCACCATCGCCGATGGCAAGGAATACGCGGTCCGCGCGATGGCTGCCGGGCTCGATATCGATAAGTTCGCCGGGCGGCTGAGCTTCTTCTTCGGCATCGGCATGAACTTCTTCATGGAAGTGGCCAAGCTGCGCGCCGCGCGCACGCTGTGGCACCGGGTGATGGACGGGCTGGGCGCCAAGGACGAGCGCAGCAAGATGCTGCGCACGCATTGCCAGACCAGCGGCGTCAGCTTGCAGGAGCAGGACCCCTACAACAACGTGATCCGCACCACGATCGAGGCAATGGCCGCCACTTTAGGAGGCACGCAGTCGCTGCACACCAATGCGCTGGATGAAGCGATTGCCTTGCCGACCGATTTCAGCGCCCGGATCGCGCGCAACACCCAGATCGTGCTCGCTGAGGAGAGCGGGATCACGAAGGTGGTCGATCCGTTGG
>JANMBA010000459.1:0-4135 GCA_031360105.1 Novosphingobium sp. | reverse complement strand
CTTTGCGCAGCGCTATGTGCCGCAATTTGATCTGGTGTATGAGAATTTTTACCGCTCGTACGAACAATACAAGTCCGATGCCGCAGCGTGGGATGCCAAATATGCGCCGGTTACGGTGATAGTGCCGGTCGCGGTGCCAAGTGCAGGGCCAACGCTGCCGGTGACTTCGGGTGCAGTGCCGGTGCTAAAACCCATCGGCACGCCGGTGCCCGCTCCTACGCCAAAGCTAACCGCAACGCCCGCGCCAACGCCAAAGCCCACCGCGGCTCCAACGCCGTCCCCTGAAGGCCGCTAATCTCGATTTGCCAAAGGCCGCACGCGACATTTGCAAATAAGTCAGCTAACGGGCCGCCATGCATTTTCTCGATCAAGCCAAAGTTTTCATCCGCTCGGGCCAAGGCGGCCCCGGTGCGGTGTCGTTCCGGCGCGAAATGTACGTCGAATATGGCGGGCCCGACGGCGGCAACGGCGGGCGCGGCGGCGATATTATTTTTGAGGCGGTCGCCGGGCTCAATACCTTGATCGACTTCCGCTATGCGCAGCATTTCAAAGCCCAGCGCGGCGTTCCTGGCATGGGCCGCGACCGGACCGGCGCGGCGGGCAAAGATCTGATCGTCAAGGTTCCGCTGGGCACACAAGTGCTCGACGATGACCGCGAAACGGTGCTGCTCGACATGACCGAGGTCGGAAAACGGGTCGTGCTGCTCGAAGGCGGCATGGGCGGGCGCGGCAACGCCAGTTACAAGACCAGCACCAACCGTGCCCCGCGCCAGCATCAACCGGGCGAGCTGGGCACCGAAATGTATGTGTGGCTGCGGCTCAAGCTGCTGGCCGATGCGGGCCTGCTCGGCCTGCCCAATTCGGGCAAATCGACCTTCATCAACCAGATCACCAACACCAAGGCGAAGGTTGGCGATTATGCCTTTACCACGCTTACCCCGCAGCTGGGCGTGGTCCGGCACAAGGCGCGCGAGTTTGTGCTGGCCGATATTCCGGGCCTGATCGAAGGCGCGGCTGACGGGGCCGGGATCGGCGACCGGTTTCTGGGCCATATTGAGCGCTGCCGGGTGCTGATCCACTTGATCGACATCAACGGGCACGATCCCGCCGACGCGCTGCAAGTGATCGAGGAAGAGCTTGCCGCCTATGGCAACGGCCTTGATGCAAAGCCGCGGCTGATTGCGCTCAACAAGATTGATCTGGTCGATACCGAGTTGGTCAAAGCCTTCTCCAAGGAGCTTAAAGCTGCGGGCGCGACCAAGGTCTATCCGATCTCGGGCGCGACTGGCGCGGGAATGGACGCGCTGCTTAACGCGGTGATCCAGTACCTGCCGGCCGCGACGGTGACCGAGCGGCCAATGGGTGAGCGTGAAACAGGCGAAGAAGCCGCCTGGTCGCCGCTATAGATTTGCGCGAGAAAAACCTGCTCCCCTTCGCGCGCAACACTCGCTAACGCGGCTCAATGTCGATCACCCGCCTGTCTGACTTTGCCGATGTCCGCGCTTGCCCCCGCCTGGTGGTCAAGGTTGGATCGTCGCTGCTGGTCGATGCTGGCGGCGTGCGGCGCGGCTGGCTTGCAGGGTTGGTGCGAGAACTGGCGGCGGCGCGCGCGCGCGGGCAGGAACTGATTGTGGTCTCATCGGGCGCGATTGCGCTGGGCGCGGCGCGGCTGAAGCTTGGCAAAGGCGGGCGCGGCAATCTGGCCGATGCGCAGGCCGCAGCCGCAGTGGGCCAGATCGCGCTGTCGGGGCTGTGGGCCGAATTGCTCGGTGCGCATGGGCTGGCCGCCGCGCAATTGTTGCTCACGCTTGATGATCTGGAAGACCGCCGCCGCTACCTTAACGCCACTGCCACGCTCACCCGGCTGCTCGATCTGGGCGCGGTGCCGGTGATCAATGAGAATGACAGCGTCGCCACGCAGGAAATCCGCTTTGGCGATAATGACCGGCTGGCGGCGCGGGTGGCGCAAGCGGCCGGCGCGAGCGCGGTGCTGCTGTTGTCCGATGTCGATGGCCTGTTTGATCGCAACCCTGCCGCTGCGGGCGCGATCCGCCTGCCCGAAGTGCGCGGAGTAACGCCTGAAATTCACGCGATGGCGAGCAGCGGCAGCGCTTCGGGCATGGGTTCCGGCGGGATGACCAGCAAGCTGCAAGCCGCCGAAATTGCCGAGCGCGCCGGGATTGCGCTCGCGATCGCTTCGGGCCTCGTTGATGCGCCGCTGGCGCGGGTCTGCGGGGATGAAATCGGCACACTGTTTCTGCCCAAAGCTCCGCGCGGGCGCAAAGATGCGGCGCGCAAGGCGTGGCTCGGCGGACGGCTGCGCTTGCGCGGTGAGCTGGTGGTCGATGCCGGGGCAGGGCAGGCGCTGAGCAAAGGGGGCAGTCTGCTCGCCGCCGGGATCATCGCGGCCCACGGCGAGTTCAAGCGCGGCGATGCAGTCACGGTGAGCGGCGCCGACGGCGCGCTGATCGCGCATGGTCTGGCCGAATATGATGCCGACGATTGCCGCAAATTGCTCGGGCGCAAGAACAGCGAGCAGGCCGCCTTGCTGGGCTATGCCCCACGTTCGGCGGTGGTCCACCGCGATCAGATGGTACTGCTGTAGTGCTAGCGGTGACCGGTGCGACCGGGTTTGTCGGGCAGGCTTTGCTGGACCGCGCCGCTGCGGACGGAATCCCCGTCCGCGCGCTGGCCCGGCGGCCGCAAGCAGCGCGCAAGGGTGTCGAGTGGATCTTGGGTGATCTGGAAAACCGCGCGGCGCTGGCCGCATTGTTCGCAGGCGCGGAGGCGGTGGTGCATGTCGCGGGCGCGGTCAACGCGCCTGATCCGGCGGGGTTTGAAGCGGCCAATGTAACCGGCACTTTGGCCGTAATCGAGGCCGCGCTCAGCGCCGGGGTGCAGCGGCTCGTGCACGTCTCGTCGCTGTCAGCCCGCGAGCCTGAACTGTCGGCATACGGAGCAAGCAAGGCCCGCGCGGAAAAGCTGGTGCGCGCCAGCGGGCTCGATTGGACGATCGTGCGGCCGCCGGGGATCTATGGCCCGCGCGATGTCGATTATTGCGAGATGTTCCGGCTTGCCAAATGGGGCGTGATGCCAGTGCCGCCGCGCGATGGGCGCGCCTCGATCATCCACGCCGATGATCTGGCGCGGCTGTTGCTGGCGCTGATACCGGGCGGGGAAGCTGTGTCGCAGCAGGTGTTTGAACCCGATGATGGCCGCAAAAACGGCTGGAGCCATTACGAATTCGCCCGCGCGGTCGGCTGGGCGATGGGGCGGCGTCCGTGGGTGCTGCACCTTAGCCGCAAATCGCTTGAGCGCGCAGCCAAGGCCGACCGGTTGATGCGCGGCGCCAAGGCCCGGCTAACGCCTGACCGGGTCGGCTATATGAGCCATCCGGACTGGGTCGCCAGCCCGTTTGCACAAGTACCCGGGGCACTATGGCAGCCGCAAATCGCTACGCGCGAGGGGCTCAAGGCCACTGCCAAATGGTACCGTGACAACGGGTGGCTGTAAGGCGGCGATTCGACTCCCGCCTTGCACAGGCATAGCCTCCGTCCGGAATCGCGAGTCGCGGTGGCGGGAACGGCCGTCTTTCGAACGCAAAAAGGGGAAACGGTAATGAAGAAAATTGTGCTCGTCGCCGCATTGGCGACTTTGGCTGCCTGTTCAAAACCGGACGCTGCACCCGCAGCCGACGCCACCGAACAAGCCGCCGCAATTGCGGCACCCGCAGCGGCCACCGTGGCTGCCGATGGCAAGCCGTCGGTCGGAACCTACAAGATCACCACCGCCGATGGCAAAGTTTACACCGAAGAAGACAAGGCCGACGGCACTTACGTCGAAATGCTGGACGGCAAAGTTACCGAGACCGGCAAGTGGGTTCAGAAATCGCCGGAGCTGTTTTGCACCACCAAGGTTGAAGCCGGCGCCAAGGAGCGGTGCGGCACCGAAAAGGTGGACGACAAGGGCGTGTGGACCTCGGTCAACCCTGACGGCAAGACTGCAACAGTCGTGCGCGTAACCGGCTGATTTCACCGCAGCAAGCAGCGGCACCGGCGGCTTAATCCGCCCCGGTGCCGTTTCGTTGCAAGCTTACAGGAACGGCTCGTAGCCCGGTGGCAGCTCGCCGTCGGGG
>JANMBA010000449.1:0-1929 GCA_031360105.1 Novosphingobium sp. | reverse complement strand
CGCCGCGTCGGTGTAGCTGCGCAGCGGGACGGCGATTTTCCCGGCGGGCTTGGCGGTCAGCACAGCTTGCTCTGGCAGGGCAATTTCCACGCGCAGCGATGCGGGCGCGCGCGGGGCGGGAGGCTGGCTTTCGGCAGGCTGCTCGGGTTGCGGAACTGGCCCAGCCACCGTGCGCAAAAATGCGGCTTGCGGCGAAGCGTGCGCGAAGGCTTGCGCGGCAGGCTGGGGCTGCGGTTCTATGGGTTTAGGCTCGGGCAACGGCTTGGCCGAATTGGCGCGCGGGAGGGCCGGATCAGCCGGAGCAGGCTTAAGCGGATCGACCGCCATCTGGACCGGCGCCGGAACGATCGCAGCGGTTAGCGTGGTCGCGGCAAGCGTAGCTAGTTCGGGCAAAGCAACAGCTTCGGCCGATGGAGTTTGCTGATCGGCGGGCGCTGCATTTGGCTCAACCGCGCCGCTGACCTCCTCAGTTTCGCGGTTGTGCACGTGCTGCGCGGTGGTGGGCCGCTTAGCCGCATTCGCTGGCCGGACTGGTGGTGCCAGGTCGCCGCCGCCGGGGGCAAGACCGGGCTTGATTGCCGCAACTGCGGGCGAGCCGGGCTGATCAGGAATAGCTGCATCCGCTGGACTCGTGAGCAAAGATGCCGGTGCGGCCGCTGCGGCGGCATTTACCGGCCAAGCCAGCGGCAAGATGTTGCCGGTCGGTGCCGCCACCGGCAACGCGGGCAGCGCTGCGGGGGTGAGCGTTGAGACGGCGGTTCGCGCTTGGATGGGAAGTTCACCCGACGCAGCACTATTGGCACTGAGCGCGAGCAAAGCCCCGAAATCTGCGCCTTCCAGCATCGCGTTGCCCATTTGCAGTGGTGCATCGCCCGGCGCGGCCAGCGTTGCGGCCATGGTCTGGATTACAGATTGGATCATCGGCGGGTTCCTCGCGCGCTGGGTTCAAGGGTAGCTATTCAAGCCCCGTGCCAACCACGCGGCGTGCGCCCAGCACCGGCTGGGCCAGCCGCTGGGCCAGAGCCTGCGCGCTCGCCGCCGCGCGCTTTTCGACCGCCGCGCGGGCGCGCTCGGCCAGCGTCAGTTCGTGCTGCTTGCGGTCGGCTACGGCCTGCGCTTGCATGGCATCATGCTCGGTGCTGACCGAAATGCCGCTTAGCCCGGCGACAAAGCTGCTCAGTTGCGCGAGCGCCAGGCCATCGCCTGGACCATTCCGCGGGTCATAGCCGTGGGCCAGCGCGCGGGTCCGCTCGGCCAGGCCGCGCAGCTGCTGCAAGGTGGTTTCGGCCTGCGCGGCGTCCTGCGCGGCGGCCCGTTTGGCGATGCTGCGAATTTGTTCAAGCCGCTGCAAGCGGCGCAGGCGGCGCAGTTCAGGCTGCATCGCTGAGCAGCGCGGTCAAGGCGGCGACGCTTGCGTCAAGACCGACCGTGCTGCGCGCCTCCTGCCGCAGAAAATCGGATAGCGCACCATGCATCGCAATCGCCCGGTCAAGCTGCGGATCAGCCCCGGCGCGGTATGCCCCCATCAAGACCAGATCACGGTTCGCCTCGTAAGTGGCGGTCAGCGACCGAAATTCCCGCGCGAGCCTGGCGTGCGCAGGGCTGACCACATCGTCCATCACCCGGCTGAGCGAGGCGGCGATATCAACCGCCGGATATTGCCCGCGTTGCGCCAGATCGCGGCTGAGCACGACGTGACCATCGAGGATCGAACGCGCGGTATCGACCACCGGATCGTCCTGATTATCGCCATCGGCCAGCACGGTATAAAGCCCGGTGATCGAGCCACCGCTTTGCGCCGAATTGCCCGCGCGCTCGACCAGTTTGGTGATCGTGGCCAAAGCTGACGGCGGATAGCCGCGCGCGGCCCCCGGTTCGCCCAGCAGCAGCGCAATCTCGCGCGCGGCGTGCGCCACCCGGGTCAGACTG
>JANMBA010000435.1:0-6185 GCA_031360105.1 Novosphingobium sp. | reverse complement strand
GTTTGCGCTTTACGTGAACCTGATGCTGTTGTTCGGGCTGCCGCTGTTCGGGCTCTACGCTTTGAAAAGCGGGGAGCGGCTGCACAGCAATGTGTTGCCGCTCCGCGCGCTGGCAATCTGGCTATCAGCGACGGGCATTGCCCTGTCGGTGTTGAGCATCTTCGCGATGACCGCCTCGATGGCGGGGGTTACGCTGCTTGAAGTTGACCGTGCTTCGGTCAGCATGATGATCCTCGAAACTCCGATGGGGAAGGCCTGGGCCGTTCGAATGGCGGCCCTGTTCGTTTCGCTTATCATTGCGATTGTGATGGGCCGGCCCAAAACACCGACTTGGCTGATGCTGGTTTCACTGGGATCGGCCACTGCGCTTGCCTCGCTGGCATGGACGGGTCACGGGGCCGCGAGCGAAGGTGCCGCAGGAACGCGGCATCTTGTCGCGGACATCGTGCACTTATTGGCGGCCGGCGCATGGATCGGGGCGCTCGCAGCACTCAGCGCGCTGCTGTTTCGTCCCGCTCATTCAATGTCGCAAGATCATTTCCGGCTCACTCACCGCGCGCTCGAAGGCTTTTCACTTATCGGAACGGCGATTGTCGCGCTGATCGTTGTCTCCGGTTTGTGGAACAGCTGGATCCTGGTCGGCCCCGAACATTTGCTGTCGATGCGTTCAACGCTTTATGGGCAGCTGCTCATCGCAAAGCTGGCGCTGTTCGGCGTCATGCTCGTTTTAGCAGCGGCAAACCGGTTCCGCCTTACGCCCGCGTTCAACCAGGCTATCAAGGATGGTGGAACATTAGCGGCCATAACCCGTTTACGTCGTAGCCTGATCTTCGAGGTGAGCGCCGCGCTCCTGATCCTTGGCCTGGTCGCATGGCTTGGCACGCTCGAACCGCCGATGTCGATGTGATGCGCCAAGGAGAACGATCGTGAGTGAACCACAAGATGCAGCGCATTCAAAGCACGAGGGCGAGTGCTGTCATACCGCCGGTGCCGATTCGCTGATTGCGGTGATTGATCCCGTCTGCGGGATGACGGTCGATCCCGCGAAAACGGCGCATCACGCCGCGCACGACGGCGCCGATTATCACTTTTGCAGCGCCGGATGTCTAGCGAAGTTCACCGCCGAACCGGCCAAATATCTCTCCGCCGCCCCCCGCCCGGAACCGATTGCTGCCCCCGGCGCGATGTGGACCTGCCCGATGCACCCGGAAATCCGTCGGAATGGTCCCGGAACCTGCCCGATCTGCGGCATGGCACTGGAGCCCGAAGAGCCATCGCTTGACGACGCGCCCAACCCCGAACTGGTCGATTTCACGCGGCGCTGGTGGGTGTCGGCGGTGCTGGCCGTGCCATTGCTGATCCTGACAATGGGCAGCGAGCTGCTCGGTCTGCATCTGGTCAGCCCGGCGATCTCGCCGTGGCTCCAGCTCGCCTTGACCGCGCCGATCGTGTTGTGGGCGGGATGGCCGTTCTTCACGCGCGGGTGGACCTCGCTCGTCACGCGCAAGCTCAACATGTTCACGCTGATCGCCATCGGCGTTGGCGCGGCTTTCCTTTACAGCTTGGTCGCAACCGTCGCTCCGGGGCTGTTCTCTCCGGGCTTCCGAACCCACGGCGGCATGGTGCCAGTGTATTATGAAGCGGCGGGCGTCGTCGTTGCGCTGGTCCTTCTCGGGCAAGTTCTCGAATTGCGCGCCCGTGCGGCAACCGGCAAGGCGATCCGCGCACTCCTCAACCTTGCGCCCAAGACCGCGCGGCGCATCAATGCCGATGGCACCGAAACCGATGTTCTCCTCTTGGAGGTGCAGGCAGGTGACCGCCTCCGTGTCCGCCCCGGCGAGGCGGTGCCGGTCGATGGCATCGTGATCGAGGGACGCTCATCGGTCGACGAATCCATGCTCACCGGCGAGCCGCTTCCAGTCGCCAAGGAACCCGCCAGCGCCCTGACCGGCGGCACCGTCAACGGCACCGGCAGTCTGGTTATGGAAGCCCAAGCCGTGGGCGCGGATACGATGCTTGCGCGCATCGTTCGCATGGTGGCCGAGGCGCAGCGCAGCCGCGCGCCGATTCAAGCGGTGGCGGACCGCATATCAGGCTGGTTCGTGCCGCTGGTGATCGCCATTGCACTTGCTTCGTTCGCGGTCTGGAGTCTCGTCGGGCCAGAGCCCCGCATGGGCCATGCCCTGCTTAATGCCATTGCTGTGCTGATTATCGCCTGCCCGTGTGCGCTTGGGCTGGCAACGCCGATGTCGATCATGGTGGCGACGGGGCGCGGAGCACAGGCGGGCGTGCTGGTCAAACACGCCGAAGCGCTGCAAGCCTTCGAGAAGGTCGATACGCTGGTGATCGACAAGACCGGGACACTCACCGAAGGCAAGCCCAAGCTGGTTGCGATCGAGACCATTGGCGGGATCGACGAAAACGAATTTCTCGCGCTCGTTGCAGCCGTTGAGGCGCGGTCCGAACATCCGCTTGCGCATGCCATTGTCAGCGCAGCTGGAGAACGAAAGCTGACGCTCGCCGAACCGCAAGACTTCGAGGTGCAGGTTGGAGCTGGGATCAGTGCTGTCGTTGTCGGCCGCGCCGTCGTGATCGGTAACGCCGCGCAAATGATGCGCATCGGCGTCGATCCCGCACCGCTCGAGGACGTTGCCGAAGCGCGACGCCGTGAGGGTGCTGGCGTGATGCTGGTCGCGCTCGATGGCAAACTCGCTGGTCTGGTCGCGGTCGCCGATCCCATCCGCGCCAACGCCCGCTCGTCGATTGAGGCGCTGCGCCAGCAAGGGCTGCGCGTCATCATGTTGACCGGCGACAATCCAACCACCGCCCAGGTCGTTGCCAATGCTGTGGGCGGCCTTGACGGTGTTCACGCCGAGCTGAAACCCGAAGACAAGGCGCGGATCATCGGTGAACTCAAGGCAGCCGGCGCGAAGGTTGCGATGGCCGGTGACGGGATCAACGATGCCCCCGCATTGGCTGCGGCCGATGTTGGTCTCGCAATGGGGACCGGCACCGACGTTGCCATAGAAAGCGCGGGCATAACGCTCACCAAAGGCGATCTCGCCGCCGTGGTTCGCGCCCGCGCGCTGGCCAAGGCAACCATGCGCAACATCCGCCAGAACCTGTTCTTCTCGTTCCTGTTCAACGGGATAGGCGTTCCGGTGGCGGCTGGTGTGCTTTATCCGGTCTCGGGCATCTTGATGTCCCCGATGTTCGCGGGCGCGGCGATGGCGCTGTCATCGTTCACCGTGGTCATGAACGCGTTGCGGCTCAATCGGGTCAACTTGTAACCTGCGTGCCTTTTACAATGAATTGATGTCATCACCTTAAAAATATTTGGCGCATCGCAGAGAAATTTACAATTAGACGGATTCGATGTTTAGTCTTCGAGGCAAACCTTTTTGAGTTGTTCAAACTATAAATAAACGCTGCAATTCAATGATATATCTATGGAACCAATGAGAGAGTTCCATCGTTATAGGATCAAGCGCACCAATTTAGGAAAGTGACGCTCAATGGAACGTCGTGAATTTTTGCAATGCAGTGCTTCCCTCCTCGCAGTCGGGGCCGGTTTGGCGCTGGCCGGTTGCGGCGACAGCAGCACCGCCGACGCGGCGTTCAAGCCTTATCCAAACGACCCGGTGCGGCCAGGAAATTTTACAAACCCGCTGTTTATCCCGGGCTCCGAGGGGCCGTTTGGCGTCCTGAACGTGACCGACATGCCGCTGATGCTCAACACCCGCGCAGCGACGTTCCCGATCCTCGGCGGAAGGGCCTCGCCATTCCTGCTGTATGAGACCAGCTATGCGGGCAAGACCTATCAAAACCCGATATTCAAAATCAAGCGCGGCGGACGGTTCGCGGCCACTTTACAAAACGGTTTGAACGAGCCGACGATCATTCATTGGCACGGCCTGCACATTCCGGCGAACATGGACGGCCATCCGATCAACAGTATCGCTCCCGGTGCGAATTACCCTTATGCGTTCACAGTCAACAACCGTGGCGGCACTTATTGGTATCACACGCATGCAAATCATTTGACGGCGAAGCAGGCATATGGCGGCCTTGCCAGCTTCTTCATCGTCGAGGATGATGACGATCTGCAGCTTGCAAAAGCGCTCGATCTCAAACTTGGCGAGACCGATCTGCCGCTGGTGATTCTGGACAAGCGCTTCAATCCCGCCGGCGAACTCGTCTACCAGCCGGATCCGGGCGAGAAGATGATGGGCTATCTGGGCGACATCGTGCTGGTCAACCTGACGCCCAATGCCTATCTCGACATTGCCCCGCGCATCTATCGGTTCCGCTGTCTGAACGGCTCCAACGCGCGCATCTACAAGCTCGCCTTCATGCGCGGCAAAGAACAGTTGGCGTATCAGGTGATTGGCACCGACGGCGGGCTGCTCGATCGGCCGTATCCGGTCAAAGAGGCCTTTCTGGCCCCTGGCGAGCGGCTCGATGTGCTGTTCGACGCGAGTCAGCTGCTTCAAGGCGACGCAGTTTTCCTGAAAAGCCTCGCATTCGATACCATGGAAAACGATGGCATGATGGCGATGATGGGGTCGTCAAACGGCATGTCCGGCGATAATTCGATGGATCGCAGCCACGGCAACACGCGGCTCGACGACGGGCTTGAGTTCAATCTGCTGAAGCTGGTGGTGACGAAGCCCGCGCAGGCACCACGCCCGCTGCCGGCGCAGCTCTCGCAGGTCCTGCCGATCGACATCAAGGGAGCTTCGCAGCGCACGGTTCGGATCGAGATGGGGCATATGCGCTGGCTGATCAACGGCGAGAGCTTTCGGCCCGATGCTTTTCCGATCGACGTAAAGCGAAACACCACAGAAGTCTGGGAACTGCACAACGCCAAACAAAGCATGCCGCATCCCATGCACATGCACGGTTTTCAGTTTCAGGTGCTGTCCCGCCAGAATAGTCCAAAGCAGATCGAGGCGCTCGGCGTGCATGGCAGCGGCCGCATCGTCAGCGACCTTGGCTGGAAGGATACGGTGCTGGTCTGGCCCGGCGAAACAGTGCGGCTTGCGGTGGATTTCTCACACGAATTCGCTGGCGATCAGACCTACGTGTTCCATTGCCACAATCTGGAGCATGAGGACGGTGACATGATGGTCAACATGCGGGTGCGGACATGATCTGCGCGATTCCGACGGCTCAAAAGCGGCACGAGCGATTAGACTATTCGCCAAAACGAGGAGATTAGCATGACCGGAGCAATGAATGGCGGCGGCGCTTGGATGGGCGGAATGGGATGGGGCGGATTACTGGGGGTTGCCTTGCTGGTTTTGGCCGTGGCAGCACTTATCAAATATTTGTTTTTCAATACCGAGCGATAGGAGCACCAAGCGATGGCATACTATCTTGCAAAGATCCTTTCGATGCCGTTCGAAGCGGCTGTCGCCCGCACCGTAGAAGCTCTGAAAGATGAAGGCTTCGGCATCATCACCGAGATTGATATCAGACAGACCTTGAAGGCGAAGATAGGCGTCGATTTTCCCAATTATCGGATTTTGGGAGCCTGCAACCCAGCCCTTGCGTATGAAGCCCTTAAGCTCGAGAATAAGGTCGGCACAATGCTGCCGTGCAATGTTGTCGTGCGCGACGCCGGTGGCGGACAAACCGAAGTGGCAGCCATCGATCCTGTTGCATCCATGGAAGCAATCGAGAATCCGGCGCTTAAACAAGCTGCTGTCCAGATTCAGGCGAAGCTGGCAAAAGTGATTGCGCAGCTATAAAATCTGCGGGGCGATTAGTGGCCCAAGTGGTGCTGCGCCGACGCCACTCTCTGTTCGTTCACCAAGGCGCGCGGAATTCAGGGGCGGATAGCTAACTAGGGACGCGAGATGAACTCTCAACGCATTGCAACGCTCGCGTTGGCCCTGGGCGGTGTGATCCTGATGGGCATGGGCTTCTATTTCGCCATTCTGCGGCCCCCGCTCCTCCCCGAAGACCTCAGGTATATGGACGCCACTATCGGTCAGGTTCGAACCACCTTGCCCGGATTGGAGCCATGGCTTGCGCGTGTTTTTGGTGTGCTCGGCGGTTTCATGTTCACGACAGGGCTGCTAACTGTTTATCTCGCGGCAACGGCTTTAAAGACCAAGCGGCGTGGCGAACTGGCTGTCATCGCGACTTCCGGATTCGCGTCAATTGGCTGGATGGCGATC
>JANMBA010000426.1:0-6983 GCA_031360105.1 Novosphingobium sp. | reverse complement strand
CCGAGGTGTTCACCCGCGCGGTGCAGCTCAGATGGCTCAATTCGGTCTATGCCGGGGTTGAGGCATTCCCGCTCGATCTGCTCGCCCAGCGCGGCGTGATGCTGACCAACGGCGCGGGGATCAACGCGGTGCCGATTGCCGAATATGTGCTGATGCTGATGCTGGCGCACGCCAAAGGCTACCGCGAAGTGGTGCGCGCGCAGGAACGCCGCGAATGGCTCAAGAACTCGCCCGGCAAGCGCGAACTGTGTGGCAGTCAGGTGCTGATCCTGGGCTATGGCGCGATCGGACAGGAGGTCGAGGCGCGGCTGAGCAGCTTCGGCGCGCAGACCACCAAGGTCCGGCGCTCCGCCGGTCCGGGCGCATTGGGGCCAGACGAATGGCGCGCGCAGCTTGGCACGTTCGACTGGATCGTGCTCGCGGTCCCGGCAACGCCTGATACCCAGCACATGATCGGCGCGGCTGAGCTGGCCGCGATGAAGTCCGATGCGGTGCTGGTCAATATCGCACGCGGCAGCGTGATCGATCAGGACGCGCTGGTAACGGCGCTGGAGGCCGGGGCAATTGGCGGCGCGCTGCTGGATGTGACCACGCCCGAGCCGCTCCCGCCCGAACACCCGCTGTGGACGCTGGATAATGCGCAGATCACCATGCACCTATCGGGCAACGCGCAGACGCTGATGTTTCAGCGCGCGGCGGAGCGGTTTCTGGCTAATCTTGAGCGTTACCGGGCTGGAGCGCTCCTAACGCCATTGGTCGATTACGCTGCGGGTTACTGACCCTAGGCCTCCTCGAGCAGCAGCAGTTCCACTTCAACCTCCAGCCGCGGTTGCGGCAATGCGGTGTGATCGACCCGCACCACCGCCGCATCGGCGACCAGCTGGCGCGGAATGGCGAATTCGTGATCGGGCAGGGCATCGATAAATTGCTCGCCCGCCGCAACCGCCTCGATCCCGGCGAAGGCCAGCACGACCGTGTGGCGTGTGCCTGAAAACGTGACGCTGGCCCAATTGCGTTCGGCGTGGCGGATCAGTTCGCCGCGTCCTCCAGCAAGCCCGAGCAGGGCGGACAACAGCGGCAGCCACGGGGCGCGGCGGCTGGGATGATGAGCGGCCGATACCATCGCGGCAACGGGAATAGGGTCAATTTGCATGGGCATCCTCGCGGTATATGTTCATGAAATGTTCCACACGTTCCGTGGTTGCAACACGAGGTGAGCGGCCATTGCGCAAATCCTGGACAAAGCGCGGGTCGCGCGTGGCGAGCCGCCCGAATTTGGTCCAGGGCATTCCGGTTTCGCGCAAGAAGCGCTCGATCCGGCTAATCAACATGTTCAGGCCCCTTTTCAGTAACGAATCGTCGTAGGAAGAAACCCGTTCTTTCCTGCGAAATCCTACTTGTCTAGGAAAAATACATCGTGTAGCGCTTTTTCATGGTTACCACCGATCCTCGCGCACAACTGTTGTTGCTGGCCAGTCAGCACGGCGCCAGCTTGTCTGGCCTATCCGAACTGATCGGGCGTAATTCTACTTATTTACAACAGTTTGTTCGCAAAGGTAGCCCGCGTAAACTGGAAGAAACCGACCGCCGGGTGCTCGCGCGGTTTTTTGGCGTGGACGAATCGACACTGGGCGCGCCAGAGGATTTTTCCCCGGAATCAACACTTAAGCCGCCGCGTAGGGAATGGGTTGACGTGCCCCGGCTGGCGCTGGGGGCTTCGGCCGGGCCAGGGTTGCTGGCGGACGCAGAAGTGGCGATTGGCGCGTTCCGGTTCGGCTCCCGCTGGCTGCGTGAACAAGGTCTGGACCCGGCGCAACTGTCAGCAATCCGGGTCGAGGGCGATTCGATGGAGGCCACTCTGCGCGACGGCGACGAGATTCTGGTCGATCGCACCCCGCGGCCCTGGCGCGATGGCATTCATGTGGTTCGCAGCGGGGATGCGCTGCTGGTCAAACGGCTCGACACCGGGCGGCCGGGGGTAGTGGTACTGGTCAGCGATAATCCCGCCTATCGCACGCTTGAACTGGCACGCGAGGAGGTTGAGGTGATCGGCCGGGTGGTGTGGAAAAGCGGGCGGCTTTAGCCAAAGCCGAACAGCGCAGGAGCGATGGCGTTCCACCAGTCGCTGCGTCCGATAAAGGGTTCAGCGATGTGGAGCGGAACAAACACTGCTCCGGCCCAGAGCGTAGCAGGATGGATTTTCCCCAGCACCTTGCGATCATGGAACGCCAGCGGGAATAGGAACAGGTCAGCAAACAGGTTTGGCGTCATATCGGGGTAGGGCCACGGTAGGGGGATGAGTAAAAACCAGCGCGAAGCAGCCGGCCCCAGCAGACTGAGCATCGCGACATAAACCAGCCGCCGATGCCATTCGATCCTGCGAGTCGCCTGTTGAATTGCAAAGCCGATCAGCAGCGCAAACGCTGCTATATCAAGCAGATTGTAGATGCTGAACTCGAACGGCAGCGGGTTGCCTTTGGCCATGCGGTCACCAATCGCGACGACCGCCAACCACAGACCGAGCGGGACCATCGCCCCGACCAGCGCTGCTCCGAGCAGGCCCAATTCGCGATGCAAGCGCATCCGCCCGCGCTGCACCAGCCAACTTTGCCAAACGAACAGCCCAGTCCAACCAAAGAACACCAGACCGTGTAAGTGCCGCAGTAGCGTGAAGCTTTTGCTGCCGGTTGCCAGCGGCATGAAGTATGTAAACGGGAAACTCAGCACGATCAGCCCAGCGATAATAATCGCCGAAACGCTGAAAAAACGGTGTGAGCTCGTACGCGGTTGGTCCTCGGGCATAGTCGCTCCCAATTTTTACGGACCCGGAAATCGAATAGCACGGCGGGCTAACAGTTCAAGTTGGCAGGGCCTTGCATCGCGCAGTCGCAGCGCCCAAATCAGACCGCATGAGCAACCCCACCGAACCTCCAATGCGCGTCGGGATTATCCCCGTTACCCCGCTGCAACAGAACTGTTCCCTGATCTGGTGCACCAAGACCATGCGCGGGGCGGTGATCGATGCGGGCGGCGAGCTCGACAAGATCAAGGCGGCAGTGGCCAAGATGGGCGTGACGCTGGAAAAGCTGCTGGTTACCCACGGTCATCTTGATCATTGCGGTCAGGCCGGAATGCTGGCGAAGGAACTGGGGCTGCCGATCGAAGGTCCGCACGAGGACGACCGGTTCTGGATCGCGCAACTGGCGGACGATGCGGCCAAGTATGGCTTTGTGGGCGAAGTGTTTGAGCCTGATCGCTGGCTGGTCGATGGCGATACGGTGACTGTTGGCGAGCTGGTGCTTGATGTGATCCATTGCCCGGGACACACCCCGGGGCATGTTGTGTTTCACCATGCGCCATCAAACTTTGCGATTGTCGGCGACGTGCTGTTTGCAGGCTCGATCGGCCGCACCGATTTTCCGCGCGGTAATCATCAGGATCTGATCGATTCGATTACCCAAAAGCTGTGGCCCCTGGGCAATGACGTGACCTTCCTTCCCGGCCATGGGCCAACCAGCACATTCGGCCGGGAAAGACAGGTCAACGCCTTTGTCAGCGATTACGCGCTGACCTAGCTGTTAAATGCTGTGGTTTTGCAGCACCGCATAAACCGCAGTCACCACGAGCGCGAGTTGCAGCAGGATGCCAGTGACCATGCCCATCGGCCGGCCCAGCTTAAACGTGCCGTCCATGCCGACGCCATGGGCAATCCGGCCAATCAGGAACAGCGCGCCCAAGGGAGCGAGCCACATGCCGCCTTTGCCGGCGAGTTCAACCAAAGCCACGGCAAGCAGTGTGATCGGGGTTTGCTCGATGAAATTACTTTGCGCGCGCATCCGCCGCATCAGCATTTCGTTGCCGCCGTCGCCAACCGAGACGCCGCCCGCACTGCGGAATTTGCCGCAGCGCATGGCCAGCCAGAAATTGATCAGCATCGCCGCTGCGGTTAGACATAGTGATGTGGGTAACAGCATTTTTCTCTCCCTGTTGCATCGCTTGGATCAAGCCGATGACGGTGCTTGCATGCCCCGCCAAATTCGTTATAGGCCCGCCTTCGCAAGCCGCCGGTCCGTTGGTCCTAGCGCGGCTTACTTAGACCGAATGACTAATTGCAGGAACAGGTGCCGCAATGGCTGTCCCCAAAAGAAAAACATCGCCCTCTCGCCGGGGTATGCGCCGCAGCCACGATGCGCTGAAGGTGGAAGCATTCCACGAATGCTCGAACTGTGGTGAACTCAAGCGCCCGCACAATCTGTGCCCGGCGTGCGGTCACTACAACGGACGCGAAGTCATCGCGGTCGGGCTTTAAGCTCGAAGTTCAAGGGGTTATTCGCATATGAGCCTGCCGCGTATCGCCGTTGACGCGATGGGCGGAGACGAAGGCGTGCGTGTGATGATCGAAGGCGCAGCGCTTGCCCGGCGCCGCCACGATCGGTTCAAATTCCTGCTGGTGGGCGATGAAGCGCGGATCAAAGCCGCGCTCGAAGATCACCCCAACCTGCGCACCGCTTCGGAAATTTTGCATGCGCCCGATGTGGTGAGCGGCGAAGAACGGCCGACTCAGGCGCTGCGCCGGGCCAAAACCACCTCGATGGGCCTGGCGATCAACGCGGTCAAAGTGGGCGATGCAGGGGCCGCGGTCAGCGCTGGCAACACCGGCGCGCTGATGGCGATGGCCAAGCTGGCGCTGCGGACTATGCCGGGGATTGATCGCCCGGCCCTATCAGCGCTGCTGCCAACGCTTGGCACAAATGATGTGGTGATGCTCGATCTGGGCGCCAACACGGAATGCGATGCGCGCAATCTGGTGCAATTTGCAGTGATGGGCGCGGCCTATTCGCGAATTGCCACCGGTTTGCAGAACCCCCGCGTAAGATTGCTTAACATCGGCAGCGAAGAGACCAAGGGCACCGAGCACCTGCAAGCCGCCGCCGCCCAGCTCAAGCTCGCGTCGGCCAGTCTGGCAATGTCATTCGAAGGCTATGCCGAGGCTGACAAGCTTAATCGCGGCGATGTCGATGTGGTGGTGTCGGACGGCTTCTCTGGCAATATTGCCTTGAAAGCGGTGGAAGGTACGGCGCGGTTTGTGACCGATCTGCTCCGCCGCAGCTTTGCCTCGTCATTGCGCTCAAAGTTTGGCTTCCTGATTTCGCGCCCGGCGACCGAACTGCTCAAGCATCATCTCGATCCCAACAATCACAACGGCGCGGTGTTTCTGGGGCTTAACGGGGTGGTGGTCAAAAGCCACGGCTCGGCCAATGCGCTGGGCGTCGCCAATGCCGTGGCGGTGACCGCGCGGCTGCTAGAGGAAAATATCACCGAACGGATCGCGGCCGATCTTGCCCGGCTGGGTACGGGCAGCCTGCGCAT
This sequence comes from Novosphingobium sp., assembly GCA_031360105.1. Classification (GTDB taxonomy): domain Bacteria; phylum Pseudomonadota; class Alphaproteobacteria; order Sphingomonadales; family Sphingomonadaceae; genus Novosphingobium. Next base: position 1,613 of record JANMBA010000426.1, on the reverse strand, counting down.
GACGCCAAAGGCACCGGCGTGACCCTGCGGTCGGTCCTGGTTGGCACCGGTTCCGCCCTGCCCAAGCGGGCGGTGAGCAATGCTGAACTGGCGCAAACCGTCGACACCAGCGACGAATGGATTGTCGAGCGCACCGGGATCCGCAACCGCCATATCGCGGGTGAGGGCGAGACGACGTCCACGCTGGCGACCGAAGCTGCACGCAATGCGCTGGCGGCCGCCGGGCTGACGCCGGCCGATATCGGGCTGATCGTGCTGGCCACCGCGACGCCCGACCAGACTTTTCCCGCCACCGCCACGCAGGTCCAGCACGCGCTGGGCTGCAACGGCGGTGTGGCCTTCGATGTCGCGGCGGTCTGCTCGGGCTTTTTGTACGCGCTGGGCGTCGCCGATGCGCTGCTGCGCACCGGCATGGCGCAGCGCGCGCTGGTGATCGGGGCCGAGACGTTCAGCCGGATCCTCGATTGGGATGACCGCACCACCTGCGTGCTGTTCGGCGATGGTGCGGGCGCAGTGGTGCTCGAAGCGCGCGATGTCGCCGAAGATGGTCCAGGCATTCTCGCCACCCGGCTCCACGCCGATGGCGCGCACAATGGCTTGCTCTACGTCGATGGCGGGCCTTCAAGCACCGGCACAGTCGGCCACGTCCGGATGAAGGGCCCCGAGGTATTTCGCCACGCGGTGGTCAATCTGGCGCAAGTGCTGCGCGAAGTGCTGGCCGATCAGGGGCTGACCTGCGCTGATATCGATTGGGTGGTGCCGCATCAGGCCAACCAGCGGATCCTTGATGCGACCGCGCGCAAACTGGGGCTGCCGCCCGAAAAGGTGGTTGTAACGGTCGATCGCCATGCCAATACTTCGGCTGCGTCGGTCCCGCTCGCGCTCGATACGGCGGTTCGCGACGGGCGGATCAAGCCCGGTGACCTGGTCATGCTTGAGGCGATGGGCGGCGGGTTTACCTGGGGCGCCAGCTTACTACGGGTATAACTAGCCGCAAGGCGAGCTATCAAGGCCATGTCCTGCGTTGCAATCGGTGGCGATCCGGGTAATAAACAGTGCAAGATCGTAATTGCACAGCTTGAGGGAAGGAGCTGGATGCGCTCGATGACTACTCTTACACGGGCCGACTTGGCCGAAGCACTTAACCGCAAGCTGGGCCTGTCGCGCTCGGATTCACTGGGTATGGTCGAATCGATTCTCGATCACATGACGGTCGCGCTCGAACAGGGTGAGAACGTCAAGATCTCGGGATTCGGGACGTTCCTGTTGCGGGACAAGGGCCAGCGCGTCGGACGCAATCCCAAGACCGGGATCGAAGTGCCGATCACGCCGCGCCGCGTGCTGACCTTCCGCGCCAGCCAGATGCTCAAAGAACGGATCGCCCGCGGGTGAGCGATACTGGCCCTCTTGGGTTCGCAGATGGAAAAGACCCGGAGGCGCTGCGGACCATCGGTGAAGTGGCCAAGGCGCTAGGCATTCGCCAGCACGTGCTGCGCTATTGGGAAGAGCAATTTCCGATGCTTAGCCCGCTCAAACGGGGTGGCGGTCGGCGTTATTACCGAGCGGATGACGTGCGGATGGTTGAGACGATCGACCGGCTGGTGCACCGCGAA
>JANMBA010000389.1:0-2241 GCA_031360105.1 Novosphingobium sp. | reverse complement strand
TGCGCGCCTTTGACCGCGCTTTCGCTGAACAGCACGCCGTTGTTGGCCAGGATAGCGACTGGCATGCCCCAGATGTGCGCGAACCCGCAGACCAGCGTCGCGCCGTAAAGCGCCTTGAACTCATGGAACTCGCTGCCGTCGACCAGCCGCGCGATCACTTCGTGGACGTCGTAAGGCGCACGGACATCGTCGGGTACGACCGCGTAAAGATCCTCCGCATCGTATTTCGGCGCGCGCGGTTCCTTGAGCGGCAGACCGTGTTCGTGGCGCGGGCCGAGGTGGCTGATGATGTCGCGGACGATGGTCAGCGCGTGCTCGTCGTTTTCGGCCAGGTGATCGACCACGCCCGATTTCTTCGCGTGCAGCTCGCCGCCGCCCAGATCCTCGGCGCTGATTTCCTCGCCAGTCGCAGCCTTGACCAAGGGCGGGCCCGCGAGGAAGATCGTCCCTTGCCCGCGCACGATGATGCTCTCGTCGCTCATCGCCGGGACGTAGGCCCCGCCTGCGGTGCAGCTGCCCATCACGCAGGCGATCTGCGGGATGCCCTTGGCGCTCATCTGCGCCTGATTGTAGAAAATCCGCCCGAAGTGGTCACGGTCGGGGAAGACCTCACTCTGGTGCGGCAGGTTGGCCCCGCCACTATCGACCAGATAGATGCACGGCAAATGATTGGCCTCGGCAATTTCCTGCGCGCGCAAATGCTTTTTGACCGTCATCGGAAAATAAGTGCCGCCTTTGACCGTGGCATCGTTGCACACGATCATGCACTGGCGGCCCGAAACCCGCCCGATCGCGGTGATGATCCCGGCGCCGGGAATCTCGCCTTCGTACATGCCGCCCGCCGCCAGCTGCCCGATCTCGAGCAGCGGCGATCCCGGATCGAGGAGCCGTTCAACCCGCTCCCTGGGCAGCAGTTTGCCGCGCGCGGTATGGCGCTCACGGCTCTTCTCGTTCCCACCCAGCGCGGCCGAGGCTACTTTGGCGCGCAGCTCCTGCGCCAGCCCACGGTTATGCGCGGCGCGCGCCTGAGCTTCAGGACTATCGGGATTGAGTGTGGTTGAGAGAACCGGGGCGCTCATGCGCTTTCCTTTTTGCGGATCAGGTATTGGTAAACGCCGATCAGATTGATCACCAGCATCAGGACGTTCTGGGCGCCGATCCCTTTGGCTTCGGGCTGCATGAAACCCCAGCCGATCAGCGCGGCCGACGAGGTGACGAACAGCACAAACGCCCAGCCGGTAATGCGCCGCCCCAGATCGAGCGCGACCAGCGCGGCCGCAATGACGCTCGCGCCCGCGCCGTACCATTGCAGGATCTGAAGGAGGGTGTCGTTCATGCCGAATTATTGTGTGAATAGGCGCCCGCTGGCAATGCAGGCGCGCCGAGTGTCTTTAGCAAGCACATGACGGTCATAAAATCTCCTTGCCGGATAGCCTAACGAAGTTCAATTGTCTCGCCAAGTTAGGGGACCAAAAACCATGAAAAACTGTCCTCTTTTCGCACTGTCCGTTATGCTCGTTACGGGGATGACAGCGACTCCAGCCGCTGCTGACCTTTCTGCCCGGTATGAAGCACAAGAGAAAAATGCGCCATTCAACATGGCGATGACGCTTGAAATTGACTCGAACGGGAACGAGCGGGTCCAAGTGGCAGAGCAGCCCGCTTACATGCTCGTCTTGAACAACGTGACGTACATGGTGAGCAGGGGACCGGCAGGGGTCTATGTCATGCGGTTCGACGATATGGTCACGGTCATTGGCGAAGTCTCAAAGCGAATGGGCATTGATAAGGCTTTCGCGAGCATGCCCAAGAAAGTTGCAGAAAAGCCGCCTGCAATTGCATCGATGGGTCCGAAGGTCGTCAATGGCCGAACTGGCACGGGATACGGCATTTCGGAAAATGGAGCGCGTCCAGTCTATGCGTTTGTCGTGATTTCAGAGGACCCAAAGCTTGCTCCACTGGGAGCTGCGTTCGCCAAGAGTTTCGCCCAGAGTTCAGTTTACGCAAACAAGATGTTCCCGGGATTCGGCAGCATGGGCGGCATGTTTGGGCCAGACGCGGAATTATTCAAAAAGGGCGCGCCACTTTCGATCGTGTCGATGAATCTAACCGATGTTTCGTTCGCCGAGATTGACGACAGCCGGTTTGCTCTGCCGGGCCAACCGCTCTCGATTGACCAAATCCGGCAGCAGTATCAGAGCTTTTCAGCACCGCCGACGCTTCCGGCAGCCCGCAACTAAT
>JANMBA010000441.1:0-15480 GCA_031360105.1 Novosphingobium sp. | reverse complement strand
GGCCTTCGGCCGGCCGGGCTATTGCTGCGTCAGTCTGGCGCAGGCGGATCGGCTGCGCCGGGGCTGGCCTCGGGCGTAACCGCCGCCTCATCAGCCGCCGCATCGCTAACTTTCGCGCTTGGCTTGCCCGCCTTTGGCCCCTTCGTATCGCCAGCTTCTCCGCCCTCGGCCTTGGGCGCGAGTGGGGCTTGCGATTTGATCGTGTCGAGCGGCAACATGGCATCGCTGGCCGCACCGGGCAGCACTTCGCCTTGCGCCGTGCCGGCCCCGGCGCCGGGTTTGGGCTCGCCCTTGCAGCCGCTCAGGCACAAAAGACCAAGTAGCATGATCAAACCAGCCTTCATGTCCCAGCCTCCTCGCCGCAGGGGCGCTCTAACGCGGCGAAGAATGCCGCAGCGCGCGCCTGCAATGCCGCATCCCAGGCCGCCGAATCAACCGCAATTCCCAGCCGGGCCAGACTGGTCACCCCAAACTGGTCGATCCCGCACGGCACAATTCCCGTAAAATGCTCCAGGTCCGGCGCCAGATTGACCGAAAACCCGTGCATCGTCACCCAGCGGCGGATGCGCACCCCGATCGCGCCGATCTTGGCTTCGCGCCCGTCGATATCGGTGGTCCAGATCCCGATCCGGCCCTCCGCGCGCCAGCTGGGCACCCCGAAATCGCCCAGCGTAGCGATCACCCAGTCTTCCAGCGCGTGGACAAAGCCGCGCACATCGCGCGACCGGCGTTTCAGATCGAGCAGCACATAGCCGATCCGCTGCCCGGGTCCGTGATAGGTATAACGCCCACCGCGTCCAGCCTCAACCACCTCAAACCGCGGGTCGAGCAATTCGGACGGCGCGGCGCTGGTCCCGGCGGTGTAAACCGGCGGATGTTCGAGCAGCCAGACCAGTTCGCGCGCAGTACCATCAGCAATTTCGGCATTGCGGGCGGTCATGGCCGCCAGTGCGGCCCGATAGGGCACCAGCGCGCGGTCGCTCTTCCATTCGAGCCAGGCGGGCCATTCGAGGTCAGTGGACAAGTGATCGTGCATCGAGCATTTGCGTGGCGGCAAATGCTGTGGTTATCAAGGGGCCATGAACACACCAGTTTCACCGCCCACCCCGCCGCAGTCCCCGCTCGACCGCCGGGCCCGGCCACGCTTTGACTCGATGAAAATCTGGGACGAGGCGGTTAAAGCGCTGCTCGCCAATCGTGAGGTGTTGTTGGCGGTGCTCGGGGTATTTTCGATCCTGCCCAATTTTGCGCTGCAAATGCTTGCCCCGGTGCCCGAACCCGTCTCCGGGCAGACGCCTGAGCAATTGCTCACCAAGTTGGGACAATATTTCGATGCCAACTGGCTGCCAGTGGTCGCAGTGATCGCGGTGCAATTCTTTGGGATGCTGGTGACCTTGGCGCTGCTGGCCGATCCGGCCCGCCCGACGGTGAGCGAGGCGATCCGCCAATCCGCGCGCGCCGCGCCCACTTTTCTGGCCGCGCTGGCGCTCGCGCTGGCGGGAAGTTTCCTCACGGGGCTGATCCCGGTGATCCTGATCGGGCTGACCGGCTCGCTGTCGCTGACGCAGGTGGCGGCAGTGATGGGTACGGTGGTGATCCTGTATATGCTGATCCGGTTCGCTTTTGCCGGGCCGGCTGTGCTGCTTGACGGCCAGCGCAATCCAGTGCTGGCCTTGCGCCACTCGTTCGCGGCAACGCAAGGGATCGGCTGGCAGCTGCTGATGTTCATTTTGCTCATCTTCGTGGCGTTCCGGATTGTCGGCTGGCTGATCACTGCGGCGGCAGTGCTGGTAACAACGCTGATCGCTGGGGCGGCCGGAGCAGCACTGGTCGGGGCGTTGATCGCTTGTTTCATCCAGGCGGCGCTGGCCGCGACTTTCGTCGCGGTGATCGCGGCGAGTTACCGGCAGGGCGGCAGAGCGGGGGCGTAATCGCCGATCGACAGGCCGCCACTACCTGGGCAGGATGACCTTGGGGCAATCGAAGGGGGATACCATGCAATTTAGCGCAAGCCGGGCATTTACCGATGCGTTCCAGCTGCTGGGGGCGCGGTTCGGGATGCTGGTTGGCATCTGGCTGCTGTTTTTCGCGGCGATAATTGGCCTGTTGGCGGTGTTTGGCGGGATGTTCTTTGCTTTGATCCGCCAAACCTCTGGTGGGGGAAGCCCGCTGGCGGGCATGGGCGGATCCCTGAGCTTGTTCTACCTGCTCTATTTGCTGATGCTGTTTGCGCAGCAGATCGCGTTGTCCCGCGCCAGCACCGGACGCGCCGGGGATACCTTTTCTGTCGCGCTTGGTTCCGGCCTGCGCGGGGCGCTGCCGATGCTGGGGGTCTTGCTGATCTATGTGGTGGTCGGGACCGGAGCGGGCCTGGTCGTCAGCCTGATCTTGGCCGGAATCGTGGCGGGAACCCAGTCCCCCGCGATCGCGGTTGTCCTCACGCTGCTGCTGTTGATCGCGGCATTTTATCTGTTCGCGCGGCTAAGCCTGGTGCTCCCGCTGGTGGCAATCGAGGAAGTCCGCAATCCGCTTGCGGCGATTGCCAAAGCCTGGAAGCTGACCGCGCATAAATCCATCAAGATTGCGCTGACCTGGGGCCTGGTCTTGATCGCGGTGTTCGTGCTGTACGGCATCGGCCTGATGGTCACGATTGGTCTTCCAGCGCCGGGTAACGTTCCAGGGCCCACCGGATCGATTGCATTCCTGATCCTGATGCTGGTGATGGGGTTAAGCGCGGGGCTGTACATGGTCACGCTGACCACCGCGCTCTACGAACAGCTAGCGCCCAGCTCGGCCGAGCTTACCGCCGCGACATTCGAATAGGATTTCAGTCTTTCCAGCCCCAGAACAGTCGGCACGGCAGCACGTTGAGCGCTTCGAACCCGGCGTCGATCCGGGTGAAGTGTTTGGCCATCAGATCACGCGCAGCTGCGGTAAACTGATAAACCAGGAATGCGCCGCCGGGGCGCAGTACGCGGTGGGTGGCGGCAGCGATGGCCGGACCGATTCCCTCGGGCAAAGTCGAAAACGGCAGACCCGACAGCACATAATCAGCGTGATTGTGACCGTGCGCGCGAACAATCGCCTCAACATCCACCGCCGAACCCAGCACGGGAATGAAGCGGCTGTCCGTGATGGTCGCCTTCAGGTAATCGATGAACAGCGGGTTGGTGTCGATAACGATCAGCTGTCCATCGCGCGGCAACTTGGCCAGCACCGGGCGGCAGAAGGTGCCAACCCCCGGTCCATATTCGACAAACAGCTTGCACGTGTCCCAGTTCACCGGAGCCAGCATCTTGGTAATGGTGAAATGCGACGACGGAATGATCGAGCCAACCATCACCGGGTGTTCGATAAACCCTTGCAGAAACACGCCCCACGGTCCCATGGCGCGCATGATCCGGCGCTTCGCGCGCACGAACTGGCGCTTCGCGCGCATGAGCTGGCGCTTCGCTCGGCGGCCCAGCGAATGGTGGGCGAGCTCGGAAGTGATCATGCTGCTAGCTGGTCCTGAAATTCGCGTCTAATCCAGCGCCCTTCACAAATTTGTGTCGCCATTGCAAGGCAGGAGCGAGCGGTCTAGCGACGAACCCATGCCTGCCACCGATCAAGACCAGTTTTCGGGTCCACCCGGGGCCACCGCCAGTTTGCCCGCTGGGCGGGTTGCGCTGCTGTTTGCGGTGATGCTGGTTACCGCTGCGGGAAACACCGCGATGCAATCGGTCATGCCTTCGATCGGCACCGCGCTGCATGTGCAGGATTTCTGGATCAGCCTGGCTTACACTTGGTCAGCGCTGTTGTGGATGATCTGTGCGCCGCTGTGGGCGCGGCGCTCTGACCAGCGCGGGCGCAAGGCGATGATGGCGATTGGACTGACCGGGTTTATCGCCAGCTTTTCCCTGTGCGGACTGGCGCTGTGGCTGGGGCTGCACGGGGTGCTGTCAGGCGTGGGGACGCTAATCCTGTTTGCCGCGTTTCGCTCGCTCTACGGCGGCTTTGGCTCAGCCGCGCCGCCATCGGTGCAAGCCTATGTCGCCAGCCGGACCAGCCGCGAGGAGCGGACCAAGGCGTTGTCGCTGATTTCGTCCAGCTTTGGGCTGGGCACGGTGCTCGGTCCGGCGCTGGCCCCCTATTTCATTCTGCCCGGCCTGGGTCTGGTCGGGCCGTTCATCGCTTTTACGCTGATCGCGGTGGTGGTGTTTATCGCGCTGCGAGTGTGGCTGCCCGATGACACCCCGGCCTTTGCGGCGCGCGGAGCGGTCGTGCCATTGCCGTTCAGCGCGAATTCCGATTCGAGCCTGGGCGCGGCCCAGCCTGAACCCGAGCATGACGGTGCACCGGGTGATATCCCCAAATTGGCCTGGACCGATGCGCGGATGCGCCCGTGGCTGGTGGCGGGCCTACTGGGCGGGCACGCGCAAGCCGCCGCGATGGGCATTGTCGGGTTTCTGGTGCTTGACCGGCTGGGGCTGCGCGGATCGCCCAATGCCGGGGCAGGTCCGATCGGGCTGGTGCTGATGGCGGGGGCGATGGCGACGCTGCTCGCGCAGTGGGGGGTAATCCCGACGTTGAAGCTGGGCCCCCGCGCTTCGTGTTTGTGGGGGATCACAGTTGCCGCTTGCGGGACTGGCCTGTTGGCGGTGGCGTATGATTTGCATGCCATCACCATTGCCGTGGCGATAATTTCGCTTGGGTTCGGACTGTTCCGGCCCGGCTTTACAGCCGGCGCCTCGCTTGCAGTAACCCGCGCCGAACAAGGCCAGTCAGCCGGGATCATCGCGTCGGTCAACGGAGCGGCCTACATCGTTGCTCCGGCTGTTGGGGTATGGCTTTATGGCCATTCGCCATCGATCGGCTTTACCGTGATTGAAGCCTTGTGCGCCGCAGTGATTGTGCTGGGGCTCAAAAGCATGACCAGCGACGCGTCTCTTCTCGAGCACGACCGCTAGAGAATTTCGCGCACCAGATCTTGCGGTCGGCACAATCGCACACCCTTGCTCGTCTCAACCATGGGCCGCTCGATCAGACGCGGGTCTTTAGCCATCGCCGCCAATACTGACGCGTCGTCAGCGCTGATCAAACCGCGATCCTCCGCGTCGGTGCCGCGCAGCCGCAAGCCTTGCTGCGGGGTAAGGCCAGCAGCGCGATAAAGCTGAGCCAGCTTAGCGGCAGTGGGCGGGTCACGCAGATATTCAATCACATTCACGTCCAGACCCGCCGTCTCGTGCAGGATCGCCAACGTCTTGCGCGACGTGCCGCAGCCCGGGTTGTGCCAGATTGTCGCTTGCATGGTCATCCTTGTCTGCTGAGCCTTGCGGCAGACTAGCGCCAAATCCCGCATATCTCAAATCATCGCTTGTAAGTGAGAACGATTCGCATTAGCGGCATATCTGGTATTGAGAATTGTTATCAAGAAAGAGTATCCCATGTCACCTGCGCTACGTCATTCTTCGTCATTATTCGTCGCTGCTCTGCTCGCGGTGCCGGGCATCGCTTTCGCAGACGAAGCCGATGACGCTGCATCGGCGCCGATCGTCGTTACCGGCGAACGGGTGAGCGAGCCTGAGGTCTCCAGCATCAAGACCGGCACGCCGCTGATCGACACGCCGCAAAGCGTAGTCACATTGGGGCGCGAGCGGCTCGACGATCAGGGACTCGCACAATTGGGCGATGCGCTGCGCTATGTCCCCGGCGTCACATTGAGCCTGGGCGAAGGCAACCGTGATCAGGTGGTGCTGCGCGGCCAGCCGACCACCGCCGACTTCTATCTCGACGGGTTGCGCGACGATGCGCAGTATTACCGATCGCTTTACAACACCGAGCGGGTCGAAGTGCTCAAGGGCGCCAACGCCTTGCTGTTCGGGCGCGGCGGCGGCGGCGGTATCGTCAATCGCGTGTCGAAGAGCCCTGATCTTACCGGTACCAAGGGCGCGCTGTCGGCCGGGGTCGATACCTTTGGCGCATGGTCCGCAGCGGGCGACGTCAATCTGGATTTGTCGGGCAGCGCGGCTCTGCGGATTAACGGGACCTATGAAAAGCTCGACAACCAGCGCGATTTCTTTGGCGGCCATTTCATCGGCGCGGCGCCAACGCTGCTGCTCGCACCCGATGCGCGCACCCGGCTGACCTTTGCTTACGAATACGACCACGACGAGCGGCTCGCCGATCGCGGGGTGCCCGCTGCGCCGGGCGGCACGATCCTTGCGCCAGCTCGCCCGATCACCGGCTACGACCATACCCTGTTCGGCAGCCCGACGCTCAACCGCAGCGAGGTCGACGCGCATGTCGGCCGCGTCCGGCTCGAGCGCGAACTGACTGAGGGACTTAAGCTCGATGTCTCGGGCCAATTTGCCCACTACGACAAGTTCTACCAGAACGTGGTCCCCGGGGTCGCCACCGCAACCACGGTTTCGCTGAGCGGTTACAATAACGCCCAGACCCGCGACAACTGGATCGGGCAGGCCAATCTGGTGTGGAAGGGCCGCACCGGTCCGATCGGCCACACCCTGCTTGCCGGGGTCGAAATCGGCGACCAGTCGACCGATTCCGAGCGCCACAACGCGCTATTTCCCAAAACCGGGGGCGGCACTGCCACGTCAGCGCTGGTGACGTTGGCACCGGTGCTGACGCTGCCGGTAATCACCTTCAACGGAACTTCCACTGCCAGCAAAACCCGCGTCACCAGCAAATCGGCCTATCTTCAGGATCAGATCGAGCTGGCACCGTGGCTGCAGGTGATCGGTGGCCTGCGCTATGATCATTTCGAGATTGCCGCGACCGACTTGATAACCAGCGCGGTCACCGGTCGCAGCGACGGCAAATGGTCGCCCCGGCTTGGTCTGGTGCTCAAGCCGCAGCCTAACATTTCGCTTTATGCAAGCTACGCCAAGAGCTTTCTGCCGCAATCGGGCGATCAGTTCACCACGCTTGCTCCGACCTTCCAGTCGCTCGAGCCCGAAGCGTTCCGCAACCTCGAGCTCGGGGTGAAATGGGATGTTACCCCCGACCTCAGCCTGACTGCCGCCGTGTTCCAGCTCGACCGCAGCAACACCCGCGTCGCCGATCCGGCCAACCCGGGGTTCTGGCTGCTAACTGGCAGCAGCCGCTCACGCGGGATCGAAACGGCGCTGACCGGGCGGATCACCCCGCAGTGGCAGGCAAGCTTGGGCTATACCTATCAGGAAGGCGAGATTCGCTCGACCACTTCGGCCGCGCCTGCCGGGCGGCCGCTGGGTCTGCTGCCGCACCACCAGCTTTCCGCCTGGTCGCGCTATGACCTGACCAAGCGTTTCGGGCTGGGGCTGGGCCTCGTCCACCAATCAAGCCAGTTTGCCACGATCAGCAACGCGGTTAAGCTGCCCGCTTTCACCCGGATCGATGCTGCTGCCTTTGTCTCGGTGAGTGACAATTTCGCGCTGCAACTCAATATCGAGAACCTGACCGATCGGCGCTATTACGCCAGCGCCAGTTCGGACAATAACATCCTGCCCGGCAAGCCACTTACCGCGCGGGTGACGGCGCGGATCAAGTTCTAGGCGGGCTTGAGCGCTGGCACCGCGCGCGCCGCGTCTGCGGGTGAAATCCCCGGGACCGGCGCGGCGCTGATCGTTTCCAGGCGCCGCATCACCCGCCCGGCGCGCTGGACCGCGTGGACCAGCCGGGGATAGACCCCGCAGCGGCACAGGTTGGGCACAGCAGCGGCAATGTCTTCGGCGCTGGGATCGGCATTGCGGGCCAGCAGCGCGGCGGCCGCAATCACAATGCCGGGGGTGCAAAACCCACATTGGATTGCCTGTTCGGCCACTAAAGCCTGCTGCACCGGGTGGCTGCGATCGGGCGACAGGCCTTCAATCGTGGTGACACTGCGCCCCTCAGCTTCGGCCAGGCTGATCAGACAGCTGCGCAAGGCCGCTCCATCGACCAGCACCATGCAGGCCCCGCAATCGCCATTGCCGCAACCGTATTTGGTGCCGGTCAGATTGGCAGCATCGCGCAGGCCCCATAGCAAGGGCGTTTGCGGGTCCATCCGCAGCTCGATCGCGCGGCCGTTGACCGTCAGGCGGGGCATGGCGGCAGGCTTAGTCGCGCCAGCTGCGATCGACCTTGTCGATCCGGCGGGTCCAGGCGTCGAAGTCGGCCTGGCCGGGCGCAGTGCCCTGAACGCCGCCTTCGTGCAGATCGCGCTGATGAATTGCAACGACTTCGTCCGACACGATCAACGGCTGTCCCATCTGCATCGTCGCTATCTGGATTTCGCAGGCCCGTTGCAGCGACCAGTGCGAGATAAACACTTCAGGCAGCGAACGGCCCAGGATGACCGGTCCGTGGTTCTTGAGCATCAGGATCCGGCCTTCGCCCAGATTGGCCAGCAGCCGCGCGCCTTCTTCTTCGCGCACGGTGATCCCTTCGAAATCATGATAAGCCAGCCGCCCGGCAAAATTGCAGGCGTAAAAGTTGACCGGCTGCAACCCGCCTTCAAGGCTGCACACTGCCATCGTCGCGGTGGTGTGCGTGTGGCAGATCGCATGCGCCCACGGGACATGGCGGTGGAACAAGCCGTGCTGGACAAACCCGGCCTTGTTGACCGGGTAAGGATTGCCGTCGAGCTTGTTGCCATCGATGTCGATCTTGACCAGGTTCGATGCGCAGACCTCGGAATAAAGCAGACCAAACGGATTGATCAGGAAGGCACCTTCCTCGCCAGGGACTTTGACCGAGATGTGGTTGTAAATCGATTCGGACCAACCCAGGTGATCGAAGATCCGGTAGCAAGCGGCCAGTTGCAGGCGCACGTGCCATTCCGCCTCGGTGCAATCCAGATTGCGGGCGTGAGGGTTTAGCTGGGTGGCCATGATCTGCTCTCCGGTTGTTAATTGCCACCTGTCTTAAGCCAATCAGCGGCCAATGGAAATGCGGAATCCGGCCCACACTGTGCGCGGCGCGCCAAGGTCGATCGAGCCGGCCTGAATGCGGGTCACGATCTGCGCGCCGGTCAGGTTCTCTGCGCGCAGCACCAATTGCACGCGGCGGCCCAGCGGTAGCGCGGCGAAAGCATCAAGCGTGGTGGCAGCGGACAGCAGATCGGTCTGCAAATCGTCTTCGTACTGCGCGCTGACATGCTTGGCGGTCAGCGCCAGCCGCCAGTCCGGGCGCGGTTGCCAACTGAGCGTAGCGCTGACGGCGAGCTCCGGGGTTTGCGCGGGGCGCTTGCCCGCGAGCGCCAGCGACGCGCCGCTCGCCTCGATCCGCGCGAGCGTCCAGGCGAGCGAGCCATCAAGGCTGACCCGGCCAAGGCGCGCGCCCAGTCCCAACTCGAGCCCACGCGCATGGACCGCATCCACATTGCGCCGCGCGCGCAGGTTGGGGGCGATGGTGACATTGGCAATAGCGTGCTCAACCTTGTTATCGAACGCGGTGGCCGAAAAGTGGAAGGTCTCGCCTGGCGTCCAATCGAAGCCCGCTTCAAAGCCAACCAACCGTTCGTTGACGAGACCCGCATTGGCGCGGGTGACGACCGGGAAGACGGTGAACGGCCGGTACAATTCGTTAAGCGTCGGCAGCCGCAGCCCGGTGTAGGCTGAGCCGCGCAGGTCCAGCCCGCCGCCCAGCTGCATCACGGCCCCGCCCCGCAGCGAGGTCTGCCAGCCTGAACGATCGGCAAAGCGGTTATTAATCGTGACCGTGCCCGCCGCGTTCGCCTCGGTGAAATAGCCGCCGGTGATGCTCCAGCGATCAGCCCGCATTCCGCCAGTCAGCGTCAGCGCGCCCAGCTGCCAATCAGCTTCGGTATAGAACCCCAGGTCGCTGCTATGCCCGCCAGCGCGGCGGCGAGCGGTGACGAAGCCAGTGACCCCCGAATAAGCGTCCTCGAACATGGTACCGTCCGCCACGCGCCAGTCGGTGCCGAACCGCCACACTTGGCCCGCACTCACGGGCGGGCGGAGTTCCAGCTTGCCCCCCCAGCCGGTTGACGGGGTCGCGCGCTGATCGAGCGTTTTGCGAAAGCTGGCTGAAGAAATCACCACGTTGGAGAAATTGCGCGCCTGCAAATAGCCCAGTGCGTCGAATTGCCAGCGGCCCTTGCCGACCACCCGCACGCTGGCATCCTGCCCGCTGCTGGTCGAATCCGCACCGATAAAGCGCAATGTGCGGGCATCGCCAAACGCGAGCCCGCGGGCTTGCAATTCAATATCTGGCGCCAACGGCGCTACCCCGCGCAATGACGCCGACCAGCTAGCATAGCGGGCCTTGGCGCTGGCCGGAACGCGCTGGCTGACTGGGGCGGTATAAAACCCTTGCCCGCGGTCCCAGCGCGCCGAAACTACCGCAAAGCCTGATCCAAGCTGCGGCGCGAGGGTGCCCGACAGTTCGGTCTCCCCGCGATCATCACTCAATGCCTGCCCGCTGAGCAAGCCCAGCTCGCGCGGCCCGGCGCTTTCCAGTTCGATGGTTCCGGCGACTGCTCCGGCGCCGAATGCGCCTGCTCCGCCGCCGCGCGTGACCCGCGCGCGCGCCAGTCGTTCGGGTGCCAGCGCCGAAAACGGAATGTACCCGAAAAACGGATCGGCCATCGGCACCCCGTCGAGCAGCACCAGACTGCGGCTGGTGGCGTTGCCGCCCAGCGCCCGCAACGTTACCCCTTGGGCCGAAGGATTGGCGCTGCGGCTGTCTGAGCGGCGAAACTGCTGGAACCCGGCGATTGCACTCAGGGCATCTTCAAGCCGCCCCGAAGCAGAGTTGGCCAACCGATCGGCACCGATTTCCTGCGTGTCGTAAGCCGGCGCGGCGGGCGGCGGTGCCAGTCCGGTACCGGTTACCACAATCTCTAGTGCGGGCGGAATTGTCTCCGCCGGTTTAGCGCGCACTTCGTCCGCGATGAGGGCCAGTCCAGTAGCTATGAAAAGTTGAGCAAGCATCGAATCCCCGGACCTTTGAGCGAGTCCGTTGCGCCTATCGCCCGGCTGGCCGCAGCGCAACCGGGCGCAGGTTATCCCGCCGGCGGTTTGGCCCGCTATTCCCGGAAGGCGTTTTCGCTAAGCCGGGTGATCGGGGTGAACAGGTATGACAGGATTGAACGCTTGTCGCCCAGCAAGCTGACGTTCGCGACCATCCCCGATCCAATCGCCAGCTTTTTGCCATCGGGGCCGACCAGCTGCGAGGTTGTGCGCACTTCGACCGTATAAAAGCTCTCCCCGGTCTTTTCGTTGACCACCGCATCGGGCGAAATATTTGTCACCTCTCCATCGAGCGATCCGAACACGGTCGAACGATAGGCGGTGATCTCGACCTTGGAGCTCTGGCCAAGCCGCACATTGCCAATGTCTTGTGGGCGCACCATCGCCTCGACATACAGCGCGTCCTCGGTCGGCACGATTTCTGCGATCGGCATCCCCGCACTGACCGAACCACCAACCGTAGTGATCAAGACCCGGTTGACCCGGCCCGTCATTGGCGCGCGGATGGTTGTGCGATCAACTTTGTCAGACAGCGCTGGCAAGGTCCGTTCACGTGCGGCCAGTTCAGCCTGCGCCGCTGCCAATTCCATCCCCGATCGCCCAAGCCAGTCACTGCGCGCCTGCGAGGTGGCGGCGCGGGCTTCGGCAATACCCGATTGCGCGCGCGCGATCGCGGCTTCCGCTGCCGAAACCTCACTCCGTGCGACGGTTGCTGCGGTCTCGGCCTTCAACAGATCGACTTGGCTGATGATCTGCTTGGCGGCCAACGGGCGCAAAATATCGAGCTCACGTTGCGCTGCCGAATAGCTCGAACGCCGGGCCGCGAGCATTGATTGCGCTTCCGCAACGCTGCGTTCGGCCTGCGCGGCGCGGGCATTCCCGGCCGAGGTCATTCCCGCCAATTCTGCGCCGCGGGCGCGGTGCAGTGCTTGTTCGGTCGAAGCTGCAGCGCCGGAAACGCCCGAATAGCTGGGTGCGGCCCCGCGAACTTCGCCGTTGAGCCGGGCAACCTTGGCCCGCAGCGAATCAACCGAGGATTCGTTGCTGCCAAGCTCTGCCGTAGAAAGCGTTGGGGACAAGCGCACCAGCACATCACCCTTGCTGACGACCTGTCCGGGTTTGACCAGGATCTCTTCGATCACTCCGCCTTCAAGGTTTGAGACCACCTGCATCTTGGAACTCGGCACCACCCGGCCCAGACCGTGCACAGTCCGATCAATCTTGGTCAAGGTTGCCCAGATCAGGAACAACACCAGAAACCCGGCGATGAACCACAGCACCACGTTGGCCGATTTTTTGGCGACAAACTCCTGCTCGTCGGCCTCCGCATCATCACCTTTGAGAATATCGAGATATCTGGACATGGCTTACCTCGCAGGAGCTATTTCACGGACGCGGCCGGTAATCTGTTCGGGCGTACCATCCATCACAACCCGGCCGCGCGACATCAGGATGACCCGGTTGACGAGCCCGAGCAAAGTCGGGCGATGCGTGATCAAAATCAGCGTGCGGCCGTTGATTTCTTCGCGCAAATTCTGCATAAGCCGCCCTTCGGTCTCTGTATCGACCGATGACGTCGGCTCATCAAAAATCAGGATTGGCGGACTTCCCGCCAGCGCGCGGGCCAACGCGATCGACTGGCGCTGCCCGCCCGACAAACCCTCACCGCGGTCTGCCAGGCGCAGGTCATATCCGGCCGGAAAGGTCGAGATGAAATCGTGCGCCATGCTGACCTTGGCCGCGCGGAGCATCTCTTCTTCGTCGATGTTTTCGCGGCCCAAGGCTATGTTTTCGCGGATCGAGCCGGTTAGCAACAGGTTATCCTGAAACAGCGCGCCAACCTTTGCCCGCAAGGCTTGCGGCGGGAATTGGCGGATGTCGGTGCCATCGATCAGGATCAGGCCACTGACCGGCGGATAAAGCCCGATCAGCAGCCGCGCGATGGTCGACTTGCCTGATCCAATCGGGCCAATCAAGGCAACATGTTCGCCCGGTTGAATCCGAAAACTGACCCCGGTCAGCGCCAGCTCAGGCGCGTTGGGGTAACGGAAATCAACGTCGCGAAATTCAAGCCCGCCTTGAACTTTGCTCAGCAAAAGCCCGCTGCCCGCTGGACCCTCGGGCGGTTGTTCCATCATCTGGTTGATCTGGCGATAGGCCGTGCGGGCGCCGTTAATCCGGGTCAGCAGGCTGGCAATCGCGCCCAGCGGAGCCACCGCGCGCCCGGCGAGGATCGAACAGGCAATCATCCCGCCCATCGTCAGCTGGTGGCTGGCAATGGCATAAACCCCGAATATCACGACCCCCGTGTAAGCCAGCGTCTGCGCGGTCATGGCCATATTGATCGAGATCGTCGAAACGACGCGTTGGCGCAGCGAAGCGCTGGCGTGGCCAGACACCGCCTGGTCCCAGCGATCGGTCAGCATGCCGCCCGCGTTGGCTGATTTTACGGTCTCCAGGCTGCCGATCGTTTCGACCAGCACGGCCTGCTTGCCCATGGCTTCGCCCAGCGATTCAGCGGACAGTCGGCGCATGATCGGCTGCGATAGCAGCGCCGTGATCACCACCAGCGGGATCAACACAATCGGGACCACCACGATCCACCCGCCGATCAGCGCCATCACTGCCAAGGTGATGAAAATGAACGGCAGATCGACCAGCGCCGTCATGGTGGCGCTGGCGAAAAAATCACGCAGCGTTTCAATTTCGCGGACCAGCGAGGCCAGCCCGCCGGTTGATCCCTTGCCCAGATCGAGCCGCATATCGAGGATCTGCTGGAAGATCGACTTGCCGATATCGCGATCGATCCGCGCTCCGGCGATATCGACATAATAGGCCCGCAGCAGCTTGAGGGCGAAATCGAAAATCACCACGATCCCAAGCCCGATGGTCAGGCCGATCAGCGAATCCGTGGCATTGTTCGGAACCACCCGATCATAGACGGTCATCGTGAACAGCGAAGTGACCAGCGCGAACAGATTGATCATCACCGCCGCCACCCCGACCTTCAGATAGATCGCGCGGTTCTTACGCAAAGGGCCGGCTAGCCATGGGGCTAGCCGGCCTTTGGGTACTTCAATATCGGTATGCGAGATCAAGGTATCATCCCCCCATAGTGGTCCGGATGGTCATCCTTAAACTCGCCCCCGTCAACGTCGTTAACCCTGCAAATCAGACAATTGCCTGCGAAGCCATGATCAGTGTGACATCGGCTGCAATGTCCGCAGACATGGCGTAGTGGATGCTGGTTGGTGAGGTCTGGCCGGTGTTGTTGTAGTAATCGAGCGCCGAGTGCATCTGCGAGCCCGAGTGGTTGTCGCCCGCGAACTGCGATACGTTCCATTGAGCAGTGCTGGTCTTCACGGCTGTATGCGCCGGATCATAGACGTCGAAGGTTTCGGTCTTGACGTTGTCGGCCAGGTTGCCCGGTGAATTTACACCGTCCTTCCCGCCCCACGTTTGCAGCCAGTTGACCGCATCCTGAATGAAGTGCTTCGGACTGGCCGTATCAGACGCATCGCCGATCGGATTGTCGGCGAGGAAGTTGAGCCAAGTCGCCACCACATCGCGGCCCAGCTTCTGCACACCATCGCCGGATTGGGTCTTCAGCGAGGAGTTGATCAGGTTTTTGGCATCGCTGAGCCCGATGAACAGCGTATCCTCGCCTGCATCGGTCTTGCCGTTATGGTTGAAGTCACCAACCAGCAGGCCAACCTTGTCGTTGCCGTCGATCAAACCATCATTGTTGGAATCGACCGCGTAAAGCAGCTCGCCCTTGGCAAACGTCGGCCCCGACTTGGTTTCGTTGCCCACAATGTTATCCCAGAACTGCCCGCCCAGGTTCGACCAGAACCCTGGTGTGCGCACGCCCGGTCCAGTCTGGATCCCATAGTAGTAAGCCAGATCGGTATCGGTCGCATTCTGGGCATCGGTGATCGAAGCCGTATTCACATGCTGGCCAAATTCGTAGCCCTGCTTGTAAAGGATCGTCCACGTTTCGCCGACATCAAGCTTGCCGTCGCTATCGGTGTCACCCGAGAGCGTGGCACCAAGGGCCAAGGCATCTGCGGTCAGGCTTCCGGCGCTGAACAGGGTCTTGGTCGAACCGCCGTAGGCCGTGCTGACATCGGTGATAACCACGTCGGTCAGCGTGACGTTGCCGGTGTTCTTCGCGGTGATCGCGAAGTACATGTCCTGTTGCACGCCAACGTTCTGGTACCCTGCCGCCGCCGTATCGGCATCGATATAATTGGCCAGGTCAGCGCCGCCAGTCTTGGAGACCAGCTTCTCCAGATCGACACTCGGGTTGTAAACCAGCAGCGCTGCTGCAGTGGCGGTGTCCGGATCGGTCTGGGTGGTATCGCCGGTGGCCAGGTTGTCGATGTCGCCGTCGCCGCCGCCCTTGCCGTCAAGATCGGCTTGAGTCACCACGTAGTTGGCGGTGTAATTCCACGTCTCGCCAACGTCGAGCACGCCGTCGCTGTCGGTGTCGCCCGAGACATATGTCGCAGTGGTCGCGCCCAGG